>CADBNO010000068.1 GCA_902796105.1 uncultured Lachnospiraceae bacterium
AACAGTGTAGGACCGGACATTCCGGTGGAGTGCTTCGAAGAGTTGGGTGAGGTTACATATTACAGGAACACCACCACTATTGAGGAAGTGAAAGAGAGGGTCAAAGATGCTGACATTATTGTCGCAAACAAATCGCCTATGCGGGAGGAGAGTCTTGCGGAGGCGAAGGATGTCAGATTGATCTGTGAGTTTGCCACCGGATACGATAATTGCGATCTTGCATACTGTAGATCACGCGGGATCATCGTCTGTAATGTGGTAAATTACTCCACGGATATGGTCGCACAGCACACGTTTACGTTGGCGCTTGCACTCAGCCAGAAGCTGGCATATTATGACAATTATGTCAAGTCAGGAGCGTACAGTGCCCAGGATCGTTTTTCCAACTTTGACCGCTCCTTTTATGAGTTGGCAGGCAAGACATGGGGCATTGTAGGTATGGGGCATATTGGCAGTAAGGTGGCACAGATCGCGACTGCCTTTGGCTGTCATGTGATCTTTCACTCCGTGACAGGTAAAAGTACCTGTACGGATTACGAGCGCGTGGATAAAGAGACTTTGCTTGCCCAGAGTGATTATCTCTCTCTGCACTGTCCGCTGAGTGACCTGACCAGAGATTTTATTGACCGAGATGCCTTGAAGAAAATGAAAAACAGTGCCATACTCATCAATGTGGCAAGAGGTCCGGTGGTGAATAATGCAGATCTCTATGATGCGCTGATGGCGGAGGAAATTGCGGCAGCAGGACTGGATGTGCTGGAGAAAGAACCATTGGAGCTCACAAACCCCTTGAGTCAGTTCAAAGACAGTAATCGGCTGATCATCACGCCGCATCTGGCATGGGGGAGTGTGGAGGCCAGAACCAGATGTGTACAGGGAGTCTATGACAATATCAAGGCTTATCAGGCGGGGGCGCCCATCCACGTGGTGAATCCGTAAAACGCAGATTAACAGGAAAGCACCCGGAGTTGTAATCAGCGGGTGCTTTTTGTGTCGATTGTATTTACTTTGTCTTCAATGCGGCAAGCTTTTTGCGAAGCTCGGTGTTTTCGCCTTTCAGTTCGGTGTTTTCGCCCTTCAGTTCGGTGTTTTCGCCCTTCAGTTCCGTGTTTTTGCCCTTCAGTTCCATTCGTTCATTGCGGAGCTGTTCTAGTTCCTTTTCTGTTTTCATAAGTTCCTGTGTCCGCTGTTCCAGCAAGTCTGCCTGTGCGTCCAATTCGGCCTGCATTCGGTCAACCATCGACAGGAAAGAGCCCTCGTCCAACATTCGTATCGCTTCCGGTACCATCATCATCAACTCCTTTGGATTATATCTGAACCTGATGATCTCTTCATAGTATTCCGCAAATTCCGGATATTTATCGATCACCCGTCTGATATCTTCTGGCTTATCCGATGCCAGAAAGTACATCCATGCCTCCAGTTCTGTTAATTCATTATGTTCCAGTTTTCGAAAATTATCAAGTGAAATATAAATGTATCGCTTCAGTGTTTTTTCTTCCAATCCGGTATCAAACCGAATGACCGGTTCGCTTCTGTGTATATAATCATTTGGAAATCGGCGGAATTTTTGGGTGCCGCTGTTCATCAGGGCAATGACATATACAGGACGCATTTTGTGATAATCAAAATGCAGAACAGACTCCCTTTTTCCAGCGTTTTTCTGTGCATTCTTTTCCTGGATCCGCCTGTTCTGTTCGCGAAGCTCCATATTTAACTGATCGTACTGATATACCATGATATCGGATGAATAGCATTCGGCCCGCTCAAATGGGAAATCGTGGGTCAGGCGCTGTATCTCAAGATTTACATATGCACCATCAGCCAATTGGACCAGCATATCCATGATCATAAAGGAAGAGTCTTCGCTTCGTCTGGTTATTTCGTAAGGAACATCTGTCACGATTCGTACTTTTTCTCCCATGATCTGTGAGAGTAAACGTTCAAGGCGCTCTATTTTTTCCTTTCGAAATATCTTTTTGAAAAACGGATCATACAGGATGTTCATGCCGCGGTTTCCCATGCAGAATTCAATCAGAGCTTCCTGATATTCTTTATCAAGCTGTTCAAAAGCCTGATATGTTTCAGGATCACTGCGGATATCCGTCATCACCTCTTCGCGCAGTCTTTTGCTTTGCAGTTTTAAGGGGAGCTGTGCCGCATCTATATGCGGAAACAGTTTCATCCCGTACAGCGCTTTTTCATCGGGTGAGAGCGCCCATTTCTTGTAAATTATCATTTATCAGCCTCCTTTTACACATGATTTGTTTTGTGGTGTTTACAGAAATTGCCTGCTCTTATCTTTCGTTTACGCGGAAAAATTGGCGAAGCGCCGGAAAAAGACTATGCACTTATCTGAAGTGACTTTATATTACAATATTTGACAGTGTTTGTCAATACAGATCGATCATCGCAAGAAATTTTTCTCATGAGTTTTATAAGATTTGATATTTTGTAATTTATCATGTAAAAGATGCCTGTCCAACAGGTCATGGAATAACCTGTCCAACAGGTCATGGAATACCTGTCCAGCAGGTCATGGAATAATCTTGACAAGAAAAGGGTTTCATAGTAAGATTGCAAAATGTAGATAAAGTTTAGGTTGGAAAATGACGAATGTGTCACTAACTGGGGCATTCATAAGAGTAGTTTTTGAAAAGGAAACAAGGGGAGCTGTGAAGAAATGGATACGAGTACGGAAAAGGAAGGAATTTACAGGAAAAATCTGGCTGAGAAGTTCTGCGATTTTCTGGAGCGTTGGCCGGTAATTCATAAAATTTACTGTAAGTATGAGGAAATTCTTGTATATCTGGTAGTTGGCGTTCTGACAACGATTTTTTCCTGGGGAGCCTGTTTTGTGGCGGAGCGCTTTTTCCTGGATGCGTCCAATGATTTTCAGAATATGCTCATCAATACGATCGGCTGGGTAGCCGGGGTCTGCTTCGCCTATCCGTTAAACCGAAGCTGGGTATTTCGAAGCCATAATCCGCAGATTCTGAAAGAGTTTTCCGGATTTGCAGCATCCCGTCTGTCGACCTGGATACTGGATCTGGTGATCATGTGGGTGACGGTGAATGCGCTCCATATGAACTACTGGATCGCAAAAATATTTATTTCGTCGGTGGTGGTGACGATCTTGAACTATGTGTTCAGTAAGATCCTGATCTTTTCAAAGAAAGACAAGAGCGACGGCAAGGATAACAACAATAACAAATAGAACGGTAACAGATAGAAAGAAGAAATAGAAAGAAGAAATAGTAAACATGTGAAAACCCTGTTTGGATAAACCATTTTATGGCGTCCAAACAGGGTTTTGTGATTCGAGTTCTGCCATCCTTAGATTTCAGCAACCATTTCCTCTACCAGTTTTGCGCAGTTCTCGGCGGCCGCCTTTTCAAATTTCGGATAATCCATTTCTGCGCTGCCATCCGCTTTGTCGGAAATCGCACGAACGATCACAAAGGGAATGTCATTTAAGTAAGCGCCGTGGGCGATAGATGCCCCCTCCATTTCTGCACAATCCCCGTGGAAAGTATTGATCAATTTGTTTTTGACAGATGCGTCAGAAATAAACTGGTCTCCACTGACGACTCTGCCGAAGATGGCATGAATATCCGGGCAGACTTTTTCGCAGGCATTCCTGGCAAGCTCCATTAAACGTTTGTCAGCAGGGAATTCCAAACGACCCATCTGGGGCACTTCCCCGGGTTTGTATCCAAATATTGTGACATCCATGTCATGATGAATGGCATCCTCGGAGATCAGGATGTCTCCAATGTCCAGCCTGGCGTTCAGGGAACCGGCAATTCCGGTATTGATCACATGGGTTACACCGAACAGATCGACTAGGATCTGTATACATAATGCAGCATTTACCTTGCCGATCCCGCAGCGCACGATCACGACTGACGCACCGTTTAAGGTACCTTCATGGAATTCCATTCCGGCTTTCTTTGTGATTTTTTCATTGGACAGCTTGGATTTCAAGGTTTCCACCTCTAACTCCATAGCACCGATGATTCCGATCTTGTTCATATTTTTTCCTCCGTTCTGCAGTACTTCGGCA
>CADBNO010000069.1 GCA_902796105.1 uncultured Lachnospiraceae bacterium
CGCTGAATCATGTGGCGATCTTCCCGGCCTCGCATTATGTGGTGTCGCAGGAGAAGATCAAGATTGCCTGTGACAATATTGAGAAGGAGATGGAGGAGCGGGTCAGATATTTTAAAGGTGAGGACAAGCTGATCGAGGCGCAGCGGATCTCGGAGCGGACGAATTTCGACATCGAGATGTTGCGGGAGACCGGATTCTGCTCCGGTATTGAGAATTATACCAGGCATCTGAACGGAAGTCTGCCGGGGGAGCCGCCGATGACGCTGCTGGACTTTTTTACGGATGATTTTCTGATCATTGTAGATGAGTCCCATATGACGATCCCTCAGATCCGGGGAATGTATTTTGGTGATCGTTCCCGGAAGAAGACTCTGGTGGATTACGGGTTCCGACTGCCGTCGGCACTGGACAACAGACCTCTTGATTTTGAGGAGTTTGAGGGGCATATCGACCAGATGCTGTTTGTTTCGGCAACGCCTTCTGTCTATGAGGAGGAGCATGAGCTTCTGCGGACGGAGCAGATCATCCGTCCTACCGGTCTGCTGGATCCCGAGATTGATGTGCGTCCGGTGGAGGGACAGATCGACGATCTGATCGCGGAAGTGAAAAAGGAGACGGACAAGCACAACAAGATCCTGATCACGACGCTGACAAAGCGGATGGCGGAGGATCTGACGGCCTATATGAAGGAAGTGGGGATCCGGGTGAAATACCTGCACTCGGATATCGATACGCTGGAGCGGGCGGAGATCATCCGGGATATGCGTCTGGATGTGTTTGATGTACTGGTGGGTATCAATCTGCTCAGAGAGGGACTGGATATTCCCGAGATCTCTCTGGTGGTGATCCTGGACGCGGACAAGGAAGGGTTCCTGAGAAGCGAAACATCCCTGATCCAGACGGTGGGGCGTGCTGCCCGGAATGCGGAGGGTCATGTCATCATGTATGCGGACACGATCACGGATTCCATGAAGGCGGCTATCGAGGAGACCAACCGCAGACGCAAGCTCCAGATGAAATATAATGAAGAACACGGCATCACGCCGCAGACCATCAAGAAGGCAGTGCGCGATCTGATCTCGATTTCCCAGACGATCGCAAAGGAGGAGGTCCGGTTCGAGAAGGATCCGGAGTCCATGAGCAGACAGGAGATCGAGAAGCTGATCGGCGAGGTGCAGAAGAAGATGCAGAGGGCTGCAGCGGACCTGAATTTCGAGGCTGCGGCCGAGCTGCGCGACAAGATGCTGGAGTTAAAGAAGCAGTTGAACGAGATGGAGAAGTAATGGGGGATAAAATGCTTGGGGTGCAAAAGAAAACCCCTGACGTTGAAAGAATAGCGGGCATCGCCTTCTGTATCCTGTGCGGTATCGTGATGGCCGGCCTGTTTGCAGGCAGTATGCGGTATTCCTGGGTGAATGAGTTGTTTTGGGAAGAGATGGTGACGGAGCAGAGGGATTCGCTGCTCTATAATCTGGTAGGCATGACTGCGGGGGTCGGGATCCTGGGTGCTGCAGCGGCATTTGCGGCGAGGCTCAAGGACAGGCGGAAGATGGATCGTCTGGCGGTTGTGACCGGATTGATATGTGTGTTTGTCAGCGCATATTGGATCTACACATCCCAGACAATGCCGCAGGCGGATCAGAGCGATCTTGTTGTTTATGCGGAAGCCTATGCAAAGGGAGACACCTCCTCGCTGCAAAAGGGAGGTTATGTGGCAAATTATCCGCAGCAGCTGGGGATGATCACATTCCTGAGGGGACTTTTTGGGATATTTGGACAGGGAAATTACAAGGCGTATCAGTATTTTAATGCCTGTATGGTTTTTGTGATCGTATTTTGCGGGTATTGGATCGTCGGTTATCTGACTGACAGGAACGTTCGGGCGGAAGCGATGTTTTTGCTGCTTGTGCTTTGCTGTATCCCGATGTATGGATATACTTCGCTGGTCTACGGGGAGATCGCGTCAGTCGCGCTTTTGCTGCTGTCCTGTTGTCTGCTGTTGTCCTGCCTGGAGCGGTTTAAGTGGCAGAAATTATTGCTGCTTGCGGTTGCCTGCGGCGGGATGATACAGTTTCGGGAGAATACGCTGATCGGTGTGGTTGCGTTTTTGATCGTTCTGGCGGTAAAGCTTGCGGGTTGTCTGACAGAAAGGGTGACAGACCAGGCAGCCGGTCGGGCAGAGAAGATACAGACAGAGCGTTTATCGGCGCGGAAAATGTCGAAACGGAGGGAATGTTTCGCACTGCTTGGGATCGGCGGCAGTATTGTGGCCGGTGTGCTGGCGATCCAGCTGGCAGTTTCGGCTGTCTATGCCCCGTATATCCCGGAGGATGCCAAGCCTATTCCGGCGCTTCTCTTTGTGGCTATGGGTACGCATTATTCGCCGGAAACAGGGGCGGGATGGCATGACGGTTATGAGGTACAGACGTTTCTGGCCTGCGATTGTGATCCGGAGATGGCACTCGAGATCGGAAAGCAGGAGATCCGGGACTTTTGGGCAAAATGCAAGGCGGATCCGGCGCAGTTATTTCTGTTTTACCGGCTGAAGATAAACAGTCAGTGGAATGCACCGTTGTACCAGTGTATTGTGATGAACAATGCCTTCTATGGCGCGCCTGTCGGTATAGCGCGGGCTATCTGCTTTTTAGGCGGCGACCGGTATCTCGAACGCTTTATGGAGATCTATCAGCTCCTGGTGTATGGGGGCGCGCTGCTCTTTGTGGTTGCGCATGGCAGGAAAGCCCATGGCAGGAAGGCCTATGGTATCGAGGATCATGCGCTGATGATCTGCATTTACGGCGGTTTTTTGTTCAGCCTGATCTGGGAGGCGAAAACACGATATGTGTTCCCGTATTTTATGATGATGATCCCCTGTGCGGCAGCGGGTCTGACAGAGGGGTTTGAGATAGTTTACGATAGATGGAAAATGTGGAGAAAAAGCAGTTGAGGAAGTGACGGCATATGAAAAAATTTTGGATGGAAAATCAAAAGCTCCTGTATCGGATCGCTATGGCGGCTGTAGGGATCTGCTTTTTGGCAACAAGACTCTGGAAACTGGATTCCCTGCCCATGGGGCTGCATATCGATGAGGCGGGAATGGCGTATGATGCCTGGTGCCTTGCAAATTTCGGCGTGGACAGATGGATGAAAGCGTGGCCGGTTTATCTGGACAATTTCGGTGCGGGACAGAGCAGTCTGTATGCCTTTTTGTGCGCCGGATTGTTTAAGGCCTTCGGCTTCAGTGTCTGGCTGGTGAGGCTGCCGATCTTTATGTTCTCGGCGCTTACGCTGGTGTTCGGATGCAAGCTGGCAAAGCGTGTTTTTGAGGATGACAAGGTCATGATCTTTTTTACGGCGGTGCTGATCACCTTCGGACCGTACATGATCATGCAGAGCAGGTACGGACTGGACTGTGATCTGATGCTTGGGGCGTCGACGGTGTTTCTCTATTTCTTTGTGTCGGCGGTTTCCGAAGGTCAGGCATGGCGGTATGCGGCGAGCGGTGTTGCGGGTGGAGTGATGCTTTACACGTATGCGTTGTCTTATCTGATCCTGCCGTTGTTTCTGGTGCTGGCGCTTGTTTATGTGGTGGCGGTGCGGAAGTTTTCCCTGCGCAGATGGATCTGTATGGGAGGTCCGATGTTTCTGGTGGCATGGCCTCTTATTGTGACGCAGGTTGTCAATATTTTTGAACTGAATGAATTTAAAGTGGGGCCGATCACGATCCCCAGGATCAAATATTACCGGGCTTCTACGGTGGAGAGATTTCGGTTTAAGTGGTTCCTTCTTGCATTGAAAAATACGTTTATAGGCGATGACTCCGTGTACGCCTCCATCCCGGGGGTGCGCAATCTGTATGCGATCACGATACCGTTGTTTGTCATCGGTTTCGCGGGGATGCTGATGGTGCTCGGGAAAAAACTGAAAACGCGGACCTGGGACGGGATCGCGGTACCGTTTTTGTGGTTTGTGGCAGTGCTGCTGTTTGAGAGTCATTTGGAGTCCTGTACCTACCGGATCAACATGATCTTTTTGGCAGTGATCATCATTGCGGTATACGGGATCCGCTGTATCGGGAAATGGCTCCCGAAGCTCTATCCCTGGGCTGCGGTCGGAATACTGGCTGTCTATGCGGTGTGCAGTCTGCGGTTCGGCGGCTTCTATTTCCTGAAATACAATCAGGCGACGTTTCCGCTGCCGTATTTTGGATGTATGACCAAAGAGGCCTTTGAGATCATCGAGGGAAATGAGACGCTCAGGCAGAAGCTGACATTTGACTCGGAGTTCGGCATTTATTATGTGCTGTGCATGGAGGTGCCCCCGCAGGAATTTGAGATCATCGGGGATGATCATGTGGAGTGGAGAGGCTATTGGTTCGGGTCGCTGCAGGAGATCCGCGA
>CADBNO010000070.1 GCA_902796105.1 uncultured Lachnospiraceae bacterium
AACACGCAGGCCGAGTTACAGTTTGCCAATCTCTTGTCTGCGGTGAGAAGCGGAAAGTTCAGACATATGGATGTGAAGGCGTCCGATGAGTACGGAGCGCTGAAGGAACTGGTGCAGAAGGGTCAGAGTGCATCCATTTCCGAGCAGATCTTAAGAAGCTATGAGCAGGATCAGTTGAAGGAGCTGCGGAGCGCCGTGATCACGGAGCGGGCAGTGACGCAGATGCTGGAGCGTGGCGAGACACCTGCCAACGCGGAGAATTTACTGGCTGCACACAAATTATCTCATAATGAAGAGACTCCCTTCAAAACGCTGAAAAAGAAGCGCGCGGATAACCTTTGGGAAACGCTTTCCGAGAAAGAAAAATTTCAGACGGAATATGAAGAGACCATACAGGATCTGAAAGAAGAGACCGAAGAGGAAACCCTGACGGATGCCGTGACCAGCATTGATGTGCGCGCCCTGCAGCTTACTCACAGACAGCTGACGATCATGGGGAATCTGGCTCGCAGAGAAGAATATTTTCTTTCTATGGAAGTCGGAGGAGAGGAATCGCTGGTGCATTTGACCATGGAGGGGGGGAAGGCCCGGAAGGGCAGCATTTCCATTGCGGTAGATTTGGGCGATGAGCGTCATCTGGAAGCACATTTACAGGTAAAGCAGGCACGGGTGGAAGGATTTCTTCTGGGAAAAACGGCGGATGAGGTTACGAAATTACAGGAAACGGCCGATATATTTTACGACCTGATTCGTGAGAATACAGATTTGGAAGCGATAAAATTACCTGTTGTAAGCAGCGAGAACATAAATATGACAAGGACGTCCGGTACAGATGACAGAGAGAGTGATGATCGGGTTCTGTACCATGTTGCGAAGCTTTTTTTACAGGCGATCAAATGACAAGAAAAGTGAGGTAGATTATGAGGATCAATTATAATGTATCGGCAATGTTGTCCAACAATGCGTTAGCAAACAATGACTCGCTGTTATCTAAATCCATGGAGAGGCTTTCCTCCGGTCTGAAGGTAAATCGTGCGAAGGATAACCCGGCGGGCTTAGCTATGTCCAAGCGAATGAATGCACAGTTGAAGGGGTTGTCCGTGGCAAACCAGAATGCCAGCGACGGCGTATCGGTCATAGAGACGGCAGATGGCGCATTGACAGAGGTTTCTGCCATGCTGCAGCGCATCAATGAATTGTCGGTGAAAGCGGCAAACGGTACCATGACGACGGAAGACCGCCAGACAATACAGGCGGAGGTTGCCCAGTTAAAGGAAGAGATCACCCGGATTTCCGAGACGACGGAGTTTAACGGACAGAAGCTTTTGAACGGTGAGTTCACGGCAAAGGGTTATACCAATGACAATGCAGTTAAGGTTAATTCATACAGCGAACAGGTTCCGATCAAAAAGTACACGATCTCCAGCCTGAATGTTACAAAGAATGCAGAGGGTGAGCTTGAGCTTGCCGGCACACCGGCTTTAGGGGATGATTTCCCGGAAGGGTGCAAGGCTGAGTTGCGGGATAATCTTCTCACGATCCGGGATGCCGATCGATTTGAACTGACATTGGAGCTGCCGGAGGATGGCGGAAGCTTCAGCGGTCTGGAGGTTGATGTAAAAGGTATCGGTTCCATGCGTCTGCAGGTCGGGGCAAATGAAGGACAGGTGCTTGATGTGGAGATTCCCGCGGTCACTTTGCTTAACATGGGGATCAAAGATATCGATGTGAGCAAAAAGGAAGGCGCGGATGATGCCATAGTACGTGTGGATGATGCGATCCGGTTTGTCTCCAGTGTGAGAGGTAAGTTAGGTGCGTACCAGAACAGGTTGGAGTCCACTGTAAATAGTCTGGATATCACCAGTGAAAATATGACAGCGGCGTATTCGCGTATCATCGATGTAGATATGGCGGAAGAGATGACGGAGTATACTACTGCACAGGTACTGACACAGGCGGGTACATCCATGCTGGCACAGGCCAATGAGAGACCTTCACAGGTTTTGCAATTGTTACAATAGGGAACAGGTACTGACGAACCGGTGAAAAGAGGAAGACGGCATGACGAGTGAGTGCAAGCAACAGTTTACTCTGCGGATTTCCCAGGCGAATTCCACAGATTTGGTCGTGATATTATATGAAATGATGTTATGTTATCTGGATGAGGCAGAGCAGGCGCAGGCGTCAGGTGATGACGCTGCGCTTGCCGAGGCGATCCGTAAGAGCCGTGGATGCCTGAATGAATTGGAGCAGTCGCTGCACATGGAATATGAAGTGGCGGGCAACCTCATGCAGCTCTATTTTTATTGTGCCAGAAAACTGGTGCATGCGCAGGCTCATAAAGAAGGAGCGCTGGAGGCGATCCGTAAAGTGATCATACCCCTGCGCGATGCCTATGCCGAAGTTGCAAAGCTTAACGCAAATGGCCCGGTGATGGGCAATTCGCAGACGGTATACGCGGGTTTAACTTACGGACGCAACACCCTGACGGAGAATTTGGCGGATCAGGGTTCGAACCGGGGAATGCGGGTATAAGGGCTCTTCTTTTTCTGTCTGCGTGCCGGCCAGTTCTATCAGATGCGCATATCTTTTCTGTAAGGAATTAATTTCATAAATATAACTGTCGATCAATTTATCATCGACGGCATTGTTAAAACCCGCGTAGGCGATATCCAAGGCCTGCCGGGTTTTTTCTATGGCATCGGCCAGATCGAAGGAAGTAAGATCCTGACCTATCGGCTGTATGAGGTTTTGATTTTGCTTATAAAAAATTTTCATTTTGTTCTCCTTTCGCGGTTTGATGCGGATCCGTGAACATCTGATGGTAAAGTATAGGTACGTAATTGTTAAAATATACCAAAAACGGAATGTTTTTCATCAGGACACATATAATGAACAAAGTCAGTTCAAGAGGAAAAAAGTGTGAATATTAATTATCAGACCGGAGCACTGATTCTCATCGGCATGTGCGGGATCCTGCTGGTGATCGGACTTATGAGAAATAAAGTGGAATGGTTCTTAAATCTTGTGATGCGCAGTATCTTGGGAACTATCGCTATGTATTTTGTTAACGCGCTGCTTGGAGGCTGCGGAATTTATCTGGGTGTAGGTATCAACCCGGTTACGGTTTTGACATCCGGAATCCTTGGATTTCCTGGGCTTATAGCACTTTATGCCATAGCTTTTTATAAAATATTATGAAAATTGCCGAAAATGATAAAGTTATATTATAAACACTTGAAAAGTGGAAAAATTGTGCTATAATGACATTACTTGAACACGATGAGCATGTCTGAGAATTCTGTGGGAGATAGTTCCTCCCCTAAATTCCGTATATAAAAAATAATGATTTGAATTATATTAAGAAAAAATCATGCAGGAAGAGATTGAATAGTAAAGGAGCAGAGTGATTGGCAGGTTTGACAGGAATACTATGCATTGTATGCCTGTACGACTACAGAAAACAAAAGATTCCGAATGAGCTGATCGGACTTATCTTATTGATCGGACTGATCCAAAGCATACTTCAGGAAGGTATTTGTGGTGTAGGCAGATATGTGGTCGTATCAGCATGGGTTGTTTTTTTATTTTATCCGCTCTTTAGGATCGGTGGTTTGGGAGCGGGTGATGTGAAGCTTTTAGGAGCGTGCGCAGGCTACTTTCCTGCGGCTGATGTATTTTCATTTTTATTTATTTCTATGCTGTTTTCAGCATTATTTTCCATGGTAAAGCTAATAAAAGAACAAAATGTACGTGTCAGGATCGCGTATTTTTGCGATTATTGCAGAAATGTAGTGAGGTCTGGCAAATGGACATACTACATGCCGGAAGCAGCCGGTAAAATGCTCGGCGGAGTGTGTATGGCAGGACCGGTTCTGTGCAGCGTACTGTTGAGATTGGGGGGTGTCTATTGAAGGAAAAAGGGAGACCGGTACTACTTTTATGTGACAAGGAGGAAGAATATGCGCAGGCCATGACGGAGTTTTTACAGGGGCACGGGGAATTGCCGTGGATCGTGCGTACTTATACAGACTGGCGCAAAATGCTGGAGACAGAGGAAGGCAATCCGATCGATCTGCTTCTGGTGGCTGAGCGGACATATGATGAGGAGATTGCCGCCCTGAAACCTTTGCGTACGATCATGCTGATCGAAAACGGAATCGATGTGCGGACAGAATTTATAAACATTGATAAATATCAGGAAGCGCAAAAGGTATTGCAGGGAGTTCTGGAAGTGTATCTGGAAATTGCGGAAAAGACAGGTGAAAGCTGTTTCCGGATGGTGCAGTTCGGTAATACCCGTTTTATCGGCCTGTATTCTCCGGTCAGAAGATGTATGCAGACTACTTTTGCGCTAACGCTGAGCCAGATGCTGGCCATGGCACATAAGACGCTTTATCTGAATTTTGAACATTATTCGGGAATCTCTGAACTGGCGGCGCAGGCAGGCGCCAGAGATCTTGCGGATCTTCTGTATTTTGTCATGGCAGATCCGGATAAATTTCAGATCCGCCTGCAGACTATCGTAAGGCAGAACGGAAATCTGGATTATATACCGCCTATGAAATCCGGTCAAAATTTGCTGACTGTTTCCGGCGATGAATGGCAAAAACTGTTACATAAACTGGCGGAGACCGGTATGTATGAGTATGTCATTTTGGATCTGAGTGAGAGTATGCAGGGATTATTCGATATCCTGCGCCTCTGTGTCGTTGTTTTTACGTTGACAAAGGAAGATCGTGTGGCACAGGGAAAACTGGCTGAGTACGAGAGGATATTGGAGAGTTATTCCTATGAGGATGTGATTCGTAAGACCAGAAAGTATCAGGCGCCCAAGGTCAGAAAGATACCGGATGCGTTGGATCAGTACACCAAAGGCGAGGTGGCGGATTTTGTGAACCGTTTAATCAAAGAATTGGAGGAGACGAAGGACGATGGATTACATTGATTTAAAACAGAAGCTGAAGCATGCCGTACAGGAACGTATGGATTATGGCAGAGACTATACGGATGAAGAGGTAGATGAGCTGATAGATGAAACGATCCTTTTAAGGGAGGAACTCAGCTTATATTCGGTGGAAAGCAGGAGACAGTTGAAAAAAGAGCTCTTTAATTCGCTGCGCAAACTGGATATCCTTCAGGGATTTGTGGATGACAGCACCATTACCGAAATTATGATCAACGGTACAGACCCCATTTTTGTGGAGCAGAATGGACACTTAAAACAGTTGGATGTAAAGTTTGAGTCGCTGGAAAAACTGGAGGATGTGATCCAAAAGATTGTGGCTGGCTGCAACAGAGTGGTAAATGAGGCATCACCGATCGTAGATGCACGGCTGGAAAACGGATCCAGAGTAAATATTGTGCTGCAGCCGATTGCCCTGAACGGGCCGATCGTCACGATCAGAAGATTTCCGGAACATCCGATCACCATGCGTCAGCTTGTGGAGATGGAATCTATTACCGTTGAGGCGGCCGCTTTTCTGAAAAAGCTGGTGAAAGCCGGTTACAACCTGTTTATCAGCGGGGGTACGGGAAGCGGAAAAACGACATTCTTAAATGCACTGTCAGGTTATATTACAAAGGAAAACCGGGTTATTACCATCGAGGATAGTGCCGAATTGCAACTGCAGGGTATTCCAAACCTGGTACAGCTGGAGACAAGAAACAGTAATGTCGAAGGATGCAGAGAAATCACTATACGGGATCTGATCAAGGCATCATTGCGAATGCGTCCGGACAGGATCATTGTCGGCGAAGTGAGAGGTGCGGAGGCGTTTGATATGATGCAGTGTATGAATACGGGACATGACGGCAGCATGAGCACAGGACATGCGAACAGTGCGGAGGACATGTTGTCCCGATTGGAAAACATGGTCCTGATGGGAATGGATCTGCCGCTTGCAGCAATCCGGCAGCAGATTGCATCAGGGCTGGATGTGATCATACATTTGGGAAGATTGCGGGACAAGTCCAGGAGGGTACTGCAGATTGTTGAGGTTTTGGGTTATCAAAATGACCGGTTCATTCTGAATCCTTTATTTGAATTTGAGGACCAGGGGGAAAGTCCGCAAGGTAAAGTACAGGGAAAGTTATGTAAGAAAGGAATATTGAAGCATGAGCACAAACTTAAGGCAGCGGGATTATCGCAAATATCAGTGGACCTGGAAAGAATTGTTTTGTGAAGTGCTCAAATCTGTGTTGGTAGTGATCGCGTTAGCCTATTTTTTCTACCGGAGCATTTGGGCGGTGCTGCCGCTTTCGGTAGTAGGCGTTATGTTTTTAGGCATGGAGCGTGAGAAAAAGCTGGAACAATGCAAAGAAGAGCTTAATATGCAATTCAGGGAATGCATCCTGTCTGTAGTTACCAGCATCAAAGCGGGATACGCGGTAGAGAATGCATTTCTGGAGAGCCGCAATGATATGAAACTTTTGTACGGGGAGGAATCTATGATCTATGAGGAATTGGAATACATACGTAGGGGTCTGGTGGTTAATATCACTCTGGAAGAGCTGTTGGCCGATCTCGGAAAACGCAGCGGTAATGAGGACATAGAGCAGTTTGCACAGGTTTTCTCAATTGCCAAAAGAGGCGGCGGAAATCTTCCGGAGATCATTCAGTCAACCGTAGATCTGATCGGCCAGCGCATGGATGCAAGGCAGGAAATCCGTACAATTCTTAGTGGACGAAAAATGGAACAGTCTATCATGAAGCTTATGCCATTTGCCATTTTGTTTTATATAGGCTTCAGCTATCCCGGGTACTTTGATGACCTTTATCATAACTGGAAAGGAGCTATCATTATGACAGTATGTCTGATCGTTTATCTTGCAGCTTATGTTATAGGCGATAAGGTGTTGAAAAGGATATCCAGAGAGATGGGATAGATTCGTAAAAGGAGATGGGGGCGGGTTGAAACAAGTATTACAGAGGCCGGCACAATGGATATATGCGGTTTTGAATCGCCATGGCAATCTTGTGCCCGGTCAGGTCAAAACAGATATGGAGCATCTTTATCCCGGAGGGAATAAAGAGGAATTATGTCGGAAGTATTATGTGGAAAAAATCCAAAAATCTCTGATGATCATTTTGTGCGGGACTATGTTGGCATTGCTTATGGCAGTGCGGGCAATCCGCGGACAGCCGTTGGAGAAGGAAAATATGTTGCGGAGAGGAGGTGTTTTAGACGAGGGAAAGGAAATAATCCTTGAAGGCATCTATGGGGATCAGAAAAAGGAATTTCGGGTCTATATGGAACCGATACAGTTGGATCCGGAAAATATGGACGAACAGTACCGTGCTTTTACGGAAAAGCTTCCTGCCCTGATCCTTGGAAATAATCTTTCGCTACAGGAGGTGAAAGCAGATCTGGACCTGACAGACAGATATGAAGAATATCCTTTTCAGGTCGAGTGGAAAAGCAGCAATACAGATGTGATATCCGGAAGCGGCAAAGTTGTTCCCGCGGAGCAGGAGGAAGAAGTGATGCTGCAAGCCATGATCACTTATGGGGAAAATGAATGGGAAACCGGTTTGTGGGTGAATGTTCCGGCAAGAGAGTATACGAGGGAGGAGTATCAATACCGGAAAACAGTACAATTGTTGGAGGAAGCAGAACAAAACAGCAGAGAGGAGGAATATTGGACATTGCCAACCATCGTGGACGAAATCGAGATCAAGTGGCAGAATCCGACAAAAAATAACGGGTTTCTTGTATTCATAGGAATATGTATGATTGCGATTCTGATCTTTTTTATGAGTGACAGGGATCTGCATCAGGAACTGGAAAAGCAGCGGGAATGTATGAAGAGGGAGTATCCGGATATTGTACATAAGCTGGCTCTATATTTAGGGGCTGGAATGACTTTGCAGGGTGCTTTTCACAAGATCGGTTCTGAGTATGAACAGCAGAGAAAGGCCGGAAGAGAGATAAGCCCGGGATATGAACATGTTTTATATACCTGCCGTGAACTAAAGTCCGGGGTGCCGGAAAGTCAGGCATATGAGCGATTCGGGCGCAGGGCCGGCGTGCAGGAATATATACGGCTCAGCACGTTAATGACACAAAATCTGAGGAAGGGTAGTTCTTCGCTGTTGGTCAGGCTGCATGAAGAAGCTGAGCGATCATTAATGCAGAGAATACAAACAGGGCGCAAGCTCGGAGAGGAGGCATCTACGAAATTATTGATCCCAATGGTGATGATGCTTGGTGTTGTAATGGTGATGGTGATGTTGCCGGCATTTACTTCCATGGGTATGTAAAAGAATGAATACACGCAGTCAAGTAAAAATGTAAAAAAATTAAAAATCAGCATGCAAATCATAATTCAAGTAAAAAAAGACAGGAGGAATGGAGTTTGGAAGGAAGAGATTACAGAAAACAAATGGGGCTGAAAGGAATGAAAGAACTTTTGGCGGAAGAAGACGGAATGGGAACAGTTGAGATCATTCTGATCATTGTGGTACTGGTGGGGCTGGTATTGATTTTTAAGGAACAGCTCACTGCCATCGTGGAATCTATTTTCGGTAAGATCACAAAGCAGACCAATAAGTTTTAGTGCGCGGCTCAGTGAATGTAACAAAGGCAAAGGAGGTGGGAGGATAAAGATGAATGATCATTTCGATATTACTGAGAATTGTCAAAAAAGTCATCAAAATGCATATCTTACGATTTATCTGGCACTTATTCTTGCTTTAGTCCTGTCCCTTTGCCTGACACTGATCGAAGGCTGCAGACAAAATGCATTTTACATGGAGGCAGAATGCATAACGGATATAGGTCTGAATAATGTACTGGCAGAGTACAACAGAAATCTGTTAACGCAGTATAACTTATTTGCAATTGATATGTCATATGGAACAGCGGTTGTGAGATCGCAGAATATCAGTAATCGCTTAGAATTTTATTTAAAAAAGAATATGTCGCAACAGGATGTTTTTTTAGATTGGCTTCTGTACCGTGATTTTTTGGGAATGAAGCTGCAAAATGTGACACTGCAAAAAGTCAGGCTGCTGTCGGATGAAGACGGAGCTGTATTCAGACGCCGTGCGGCGGAGGCGATGTGGGATGATCTGAATCTGTCGCTTTTGGAGGAATGGAACAGTTGGATGGATACGGTTGATTCGGAGCAGTTGACTGAAACGGATATTGCTGCGCTGAAACGGGAATTAGATGAAGAACTGGAGGATTATGAATATGAGGAGGAGATAGCGGAAAATGACTGGATCACCATATCAGTCGATAATCCCACAGATTATCTGGAGACAATAAGAAATAAAGGAATCCTGAACTGGGTTGTGGACAATGTGGATGAGTTGTCGTCTCGCAGAATTTACGCGGAAAATACCTTTGCGGCGCGGCTGGAGAACGGAGAGTGTAATCGGGGAAATCTGCCGCTGGAAGAAAACCTGCAGATGGATGAGCGGTTGGAGCGCTTTTTGTTCCAGGAATATTTGCTGCGATATATGAGCTATTATCACAATGAAAGACCTGAACGTTCTTTGGATTATCAAATTGAATATCTGTTGGGAGGCAGGGAAATTGACCGGGAAAATCTGGAATATGTTGTGAATCATCTGTTTGCAGTCAGGGAGGCAGCTAACACTTTATATTTATATGCGTCACAGGAGAAGTATGAAATCGCAGAAGGGCTGGCCACTGCTTTGGCAACGGTTGCAACCATACCGGAGGCTGCGGAGGTACTGACGCATATTTTGGTGATCGGTTGGGCCTTTGCCGAAAGTTTATATGACACGAAGTCTTTGCTGAATGGTGGGAGAGTTCCTCTGATCAAGACGGATGACTCCTGGCATTATGGATTGGAAGGCGTTTTGAACATGAGAAAGGCAAAAGAAGGGATTTCCATGGAAGGAATGTCATATGAAGATTATCTCAGGGTATTATTGGCGCTGGAAAAGCCTGACCTGTTAACCAGACGTGCGATGAATATGGTAGAGGCAGATATGCGCCAATTGCCGCAGGGCGAACTGTTTCGACTGGATGGCTGCACAGATGCCATAGAAGCTTGTGTCAAAGTGGATAGCGCGTATGGATATACCTGTTCAGTTGTCCGGCAAAAAGGATACAGTACTCAGTGATGCCGGGAAAGGAGGGCAGAGATGTTTTCTCTATGAGAGATTATAAAGCAAACAAAAAAGAAACAATGATCATAAAGAAAATTACAAATACAATAAAAAAGCATCCTTCTCCAAAGTGCATTTTTCCTGACAGATCGATCATAGAGAAAACATCTCTGTCTTCTTTTCTAAAAAGGATCATCAGGGGTACGGGAAAAAAGGTGACTGCCGGAATGACTGTGGAGGCTGCTCTGGTTCTGCCGCTTTTCTTATTCTTTTTTATCAATCTCGGAAGTTCAATAGAGATGATCCGCTTACATGGTAATCTTCAGATGGGCTTGTGGAATGTCGGAAATAAAATGTGTGTCTATGGTTCTATGGCGGACGGAGAAGGGAAAAGGGAAGTATCAGGGGAACTGGCAGATGTGGCATTGACTTATAGCTATGTCAAAAAACAGATGGTGGCTTATTGTGGAAAAGAGTATCTGGACAACTCTCCCTTAACTGAAGGTGCGGCAGGACTTCAGTTTTGGGAAAGTCGTGTGACGGCACAGAAAATACAAACGCCGGAGGACACCATAGATATTCTTATGACATATGAAGTGGGACCGTGGCTGAAGATCCCTTATGTTAAACCGTTTCGCATGTCGAACAGGTATTATGGCAGATTGTGGACCGGATATGGTATCGCACAGGACGGTCAGCAGAGATCGGATCAGGACATGGTATATGTCACGGAGAACCGCGAGGTTTACCATGAGTCAATGGAATGTACGCATTTGAAATTAAGCATTCAGCTCATACATATGGAGAATCTGGCGACAGCAAGAAATCAATATGACAGACGCTATACCGCGTGTTCAAAATGCGCCAAAAAGGGTTTTCCTAAAAATAGTGAGATCTATATATGCGATGAGGGCGATTACTACCATTACAATAAAAATTGTCCGGGGTTGACCAGAATCATTTCTACTATTACCAGACAACAGGCAAGGGAAGAGAATTTGAGACCCTGTTCCCGATGCGGTAAAAAGTGATCGCGAGGTGACGGTATGATGAAGAGTATAGCGGTATTGGTATATTTGATCGTTTTGGCATTTTGGGATGCAAAAGAAAAGAAAGTGCCTGTGTGGATCCTGGCGGCAGGAACAATAGGCGGGATGGTGTGTTTGCTTGTTTTCATGTGCATGGATCGAGAGAGATGGCAGTGGGAACTGTTGTCGGTGTGCCTTGCTGTCACGCCGGGTGTTTTTTTCCTGGTGGTTGCAAAGATAACCGGAAAAGCAGGACTGGGAGACGGGTGGGCACTCATAAATGTAGGGATGTTCGAGAATTATAAGACATGTCTGTTTTTGGCGGGAATCAGTCTGATGATCATGGCTGTGTTTGCTCTTATACTTCTTGTGATGCGAAAAGTGAGATCTGATTCCGCAATACCTTTTATACCGTTTTTGCTGTTGGCGTATATGTGCCGGTTTTTATGGTGATCAGAAAGGGGAACTGCCAAAAAATGAACATACGGAAGGTGAACGGATATTTTACGGTGGAGGCCGCATTGCTTTTCCCGTTTGTGACAGGTGTTGTATTATTGGTGATCTATCTGCTGTTTTTTCAGTATGACAGATGCTTGATGGAGCAGAGCACAGCGGTTTCGGCTATGCGGGGATGTACGCTGCAGGTAATAGACCATAAGCGGATCGTCGGGGAAGTGGTTGTACAAAGTGAGAAAGATGACCGGTTTTATCCGGCATGGGAAATGCAGGAAGCAAAGATCACTATGAAAGGAAACACGTTTTCGGTTGTCAGAGCCGGAAAGCTCCGGTTCCCATTCAGAGGCCTGATCTTTTGGGGAGCTGATAAGGATTGGGAGAGCATAGCGGAGTATGAAAATTATCGCATCAATCCTGCGGTTTTTATCCGAACATTTAGAAAATTTAAGACCATTAAGAAATCGGGAGGAGAATAAATGTTAGAAACAGAATTTATTAAAAGTTTACAGAGTAATTATGAAAGAGTTCATCTTGCGGAAAGGCCGGATGATAGAAGATATCAATATTGTATTTTGACCAGAGGCGGCATTAAAGGTTTGTTGGCATGCAGTCTGCGATTTATCAATGGAGAAACCTATTTGTACTATGATATCACGTCAAAACAGAATATGGCTCAATTGTGCAGCCATCAACTATTAGACAGAAAGTGGGTCCGCTCTTTTTTTCAGAGTTTGCGACTTGTCCGGCAGGAATTGGATCGTTTTTTGCTGGAAAGCAAAAATATACTGGTATATCCGGAGCATATTTTTCAGGATGTGGGGAATCGGAATTTCTTTTTTCTGTATTTGCCGTACAATGAGGAGGAGAATGGAATCCGACGGTTTGCTGAGTTTTTACTGGAGCATATGGATTATGAAGACGAAGGGTTGGTTGAATGTGTATATAGTATGTATGAGCAAATAGAGAAGAACGGAGAAGTCTATCTGCAAGAGAAGATTTTTGAGGATGTGGAGCGTTTGACGGACGAGCATGGCCCGGAGGATGATATTGAGGCAGATGCGATAAAGAATATAGATGAACCAGAGGAAGATCACCATGTCACATACCGGGAGATCATGTCTGAAGAGGAGAATGTTACACCGTCGAAAACGGCAAAGATCGGGTTGTGGCAAAGACTTAGCGGGAAGAAGAGAAAATCTGCCACACGGGAAAGATCATATCAGGAGACTATACTGACTCAGATGGAAGGCATCGAAGGAATGGCAGTGGCGGAAGATATGGAATACGATGAGGAAATACAGGATGCAGATTACGGGAAAACGGTATATGTCGAACGGCCGACAGAGGAAAGCAGACAGCATAAGCTGTATACTCCGGATGGGCGAGTGGCCGGTATATTGGAAACAGGTGACTTTTTGATCGGAAAACAGAAGGATGATGTGAATATGGTGCTGAATGATGAATCGGTAAGCCGTATTCATGCAAGAATATCGTTGGAGGGGAATCTGGTTTATCTTGAGGATTTGAATTCCACAAACGGTACGTTTAAAAATGGCTTACGCCTGCAGCCGTATGAAAAGCGGCGAATTGAGGAGAATGATGAGATCAGATTCGGCAAGCTTTTGTTTGTATTTCGTTAACTCTCACAGTTGACTAAAAAGGGTAAAGAGTGGTACATTAAATGCATGGTTTTATTGATTGGAGAAGAAGGTAGATGATATGCAGCAATTGCGCGGACTGAAAAATCTTCCGATTGTGAGTTTGCTTTTGGTATCGATCAATCTGATCGTATTCCTAAGCGGATTTATCGCTTCAGATACGCTTTCGTATATGGGCAGTTTACAGAAAACAGCTATAGTGGAGAGCCGTGAGTACGGAAGAGTTGTCTGGGCAATGTTTTTGCATGCAGATGTTTCACATCTCTTTAATAATATGATCATCTTGTTTTTTCTGGGATCCATGTTGGAAAAAGAAGTGGGGCATATTTGGTTTGGCATTATATACTTTTTATCTGGCATTGGCGGAAATCTGGTGTCACTGGCGGTTAAGATCTGGGAGAACAGTGAAACCCCGTCTATAGGTGCAAGCGGCGCTGTGTTTGGATTGGATGGCTTGCTGTTGGTTTTGGTATTATTTTCTACAAGTTTTCGGAATACGGCGACACCGACCAGAGTGATCCTTATGATCGTACTATCGTTATATAATGGCTTTACCGGGCAAAATATAGACAATGCCGCACATATCGGTGGGCTTGCTGTAGGCTTTGCGGTCGGCATGGTATATGTTTTTTTAGCAAAATCCTTTAGGAAAAAAGAGAGGTGCAGATTTGAAGATTAACATTTATTATGGTGGACGAGGGATCATAGATGATCCAACGAATTATGTGATCGGCAAAATGCAGAGCGTGCTTGAGGAATTACGTGTCGATGTCACACGCTATAATCTCTATGAAATGAAAAATACGATTCCCATGTTGCCGGGCACATTGAAGGATATTGATGGCATTATCCTTGCTACAACGGTGGAGTGGTTTGGCATTGGCGGCTATATGCAGCAATTTTTGGATGCCTGTTGGTTGTATGGGGATAAGGAACAGATTGCTAAGATTTACATGTGCCCGGTTGTGATGTCTACTACCTATGGAGAGCGGGAAGCGAAACTGAATCTTTCCAATGCATGGGAGATATTGGGAGGATTACCTTGCAGCGGACTTTGCGGGTATATTGAGAACACCGTATCCATGGAGATGAACAAAGACTATATTCGGATCATTGAGAAAAAAGCAGAGAATCTGTACCGTACAGTTAATCAGAAATCACCCCGCTTTCCGGGAAGTAATCAGGCAGTACTGCAGAAAATAGCCGTTTCCCGGACGATCGATCTGTCTCCTCAGGAAACGGAGCAGTTGTCCCAATATGCTTCCGATGACGGATATGTACAGCAACAAAAAGAAGATATTCAGGAATTGGCAAGTCTGTTCCGCGATAAACTAAGTCAGGGCAGCGGCAATGAGGAAGAGTATGTTTTCCGCTTCAGACAGAAATTTGTGCCGCAGGCGGGAGCGCATATAATTTGCGCCATTAAGATTGAAGGAAAAGACATGCCTTTGGTTATGAAGATAAACAGGCAGGAATTTGAATGCAGTTACATGACTTGTGAAAAAGCGGATATGGTCATGAATACGAAACGTACAGTATTGGAAGATATTGTAAACGGAAGAATGACCTTCCAGCGGGCCTTTATGTCCGGAGCGATGACGACAAAAGGCGATATGAAAGTTTTGCGAGTGCTGGATCAGATATTTCCATTTGAAGAAAGGCAGGTATAAGGAATGAAAAAAGAGGATTGTATTTTTTGTAAAATTGCAAATGGCGAGATACCTTCTAAAACAATATATGAGGATGAGGCATTTCGCGTTATTCTTGACCTGGGGCCGGCGACGAAAGGTCATGCATTGATCTTGCCTAAGGAACATGCCGACAATCTTTACGGGCTTCCGGAGGCGACTGCGGCGGCAGTGCTGCCTGTAGCTCAAAAAGTTGCTGAAAAAATGCGGAAAAACTTACATTGTGCCGGCTTGAATCTTGTGCAGAACAACGGAGAAATCGCGGGACAAACCGTTATGCATTTCCATCTTCATATGATACCCCGCTATGAGAATGATGGACAGAATATTTTATGGAATCCCGGGCAGTCTTCGCCGGAAGAGTTGGAAGAGACAAGGAAACAGATTGTGCAATAAGAAAAATCATACCATTAAGAAAAGCTGGAGAATATATATGCGAACGATAAATGTTGCCGTATTAACAGACAATATCAAAGAAATGTGCATTGAAGCTAACCATTATCTTTCTCGGGATATGAAGGAGGCAATGGATGTTGCGGTAGAACAGGAGAAGGCGCCGCTGGGAAAACAGATTTTGTGCCAGCTCCAAGAGAACATGAAGATTGCCGGAGAAGATATGATCCCCATCTGCCAGGATACCGGGATGGCTGTAGTTTTTGTGGAAATCGGGCAGGAAATACATTTCGAGGGGGGGAATCTTGAAGAGGCGATCAATGAGGGGGTTCGACGGGGATATGTAGACGGTTATCTTCGCAAATCTGTGGTGAAAGATCCTATATATAGAGAGAATACCAAGGACAATACGCCGGCAATCATACATTATAGCATTGTAGACGGAGATAAAGTCAAGATTACTGTTGCTCCCAAGGGTTTTGGCAGTGAAAACATGAGCCGTGTATTTATGTTAAAACCTGCGGATGGATTAGAGGGGGTAAAGAAGGCTATTTTGACGGCTGTGGAGGATGCCGGGCCAAATGCCTGCCCGCCTATGGTTGTGGGTGTTGGTATTGGCGGAACTTTTGAGAAATGTGCACTCATGGCAAAACAAGCACTTACGAGACCTTTGGACGATCCTTCACCAATTCCATATGTAAGGGAGCTGGAGAAGGAGATGTTGGAGAAAATTAACGGCACGGGTATCGGACCCGGCGGATTGGGCGGCTCCACTACAGCGTTGGCGGTGAATATTAATACTTACGCTACTCATATTGCAGGATTGCCTGTAGCAGTAAATATCTGCTGTCATGTAAACCGGCATGTGATCAGAGTTATTTAGGTTGGATTTGTGGAAAGATATAGATAAAGAAGAAAGGTGATCATATCAATGGATAAGTATATTACGGCTCCTTTCAGCGCAGAGGATGTTGCGGATCTGCGAGCTGGAGATTATGTATATCTGACGGGAACGATTTACACAGCAAGGGATGCAGCGCACAAAAGGATGTATGAAGCGCTTCAAAGAGGAGAAAAATTACCCTTGGATGTAACAGACAATGTGATTTATTATATGGGACCGTCACCAGCCAGAGAAGGCAGACCGATTGGCTCAGCCGGTCCGACAACGGCGAGCAGAATGGATAAATATGCTCCTACATTGTTGGATCTGGGGTTGAAGGGCATGGTAGGAAAGGGAAAGAGATCTCCGGAAGTAAAAGCGGCTATAGTACGTAATGGTGCCGTATATTTTGCGGCGGTGGGCGGAGCCGGTGCATTGCTGTCAAAGTCAATCGTAGAATCTGAGGTGATCGCATATGATGACCTGGGAACGGAAGCGATACGTAAGCTCCGGGTAGAAAGATTTCCGGTAATAGTCGTAATTGATTCCCAGGGGAACAATTTGTATGAAACGGCAATAAAGGAATATCGGACAATTGGAGAATAAT
>CADBNO010000071.1 GCA_902796105.1 uncultured Lachnospiraceae bacterium
CCTATTCTGCGACCTTTATTTTGCTTCTGTTATTCTGCATGGTTCAGGCTGTGGATCGTCTTTGCCGCTTTTTCCAGAGATGTCACGATTTCCGTGCTCGCCGCATCCATCCCCTTTGCCAGATTCTGAACCTCATTTGCGACCACGGCAAATCCTCTTCCTGCGTCTCCCGCTCTCGCCGCTTCAATCGATGCGTTCAGCGCAAGGATCCGCTGTCTGCTGCTGTATCCCGCGATCTTCTTGGTATTCTCATTCGCTATATCGATCTCTGCTGTCGCCTCAGCGATACCAGCCTTCAATTCCTTGAACAACACACTGTTTACATTGGAAAAATAGCTGGTGCGGACAAACAGGTTTACCACATCACCCAACAATTTGCCGGAAGCATCTATCTGTGAGTTTTTGACGCTGTTCTTGAAATCATCCGTTGCCCCTGCAGGCACTCCGCCCTTTACGCTCCCCAGTTCTGTTCCGTCCTCCAGTGTGATGGGGATCTCAAAATCCTTCTGGAAATTTCCGACACCAAAAAGCCCCTTCGCCTGCTTAGTGTTGCCGCACTCACACAGAGCCCTGCCGTCAGGATCGGAAGCCACCGCCGCCAGTCCGGTACTCTTAGCCCAGTTATCCATGATCTCTTCGAACTTTTTCATATCACAAAAGCCTTGAATTTTTATATTTCCTGCCATATCTCTGCCTCACTTACTCTTTCTCATGTTCTCCGTTATTCATCCGCGTTGTTCTCTGCAACCTTCGCCGCTCTTTCCGCCACTTCCTTCTCCTGTACATCGGAAGGAGCCTGCTCATACCTTGCGAATTCGTATGCATACTCGCCGCGTCCTCCGGTCATGGAACGCAGATCTGTGCAATACCCGAACAATCCGCTCATCGGGATGTCCGCCTCGATGACCTGCAATCCGCCTGCTGCCGGATTCATACCGAGCACTCTGCCGCGCCTCTTGTTCAGGTCACTCATGATATCTCCGGTATAAGCATCGGGAACCGTGACCTTCAGCGATGCAATGGGCTCCAAAAGAACCGGATGAGCCTCCATGAATCCTTTCTTGAACGCCTGGATCGTCGCCATCTTGAACGCAAGCTCGGACGAGTCTACCGGGTGATAGGAGCCGTCATACAGAACCGCCTTTACTCCGACTACCGGATAGGCAGCCATAGGTCCCTTCTGGACAGAATCCTGCAAGCCTTTTTCTACTGCCGGGAAGAAATTCTTCGGCACAGCGCCGCCTACCACTTCCTGTTCAAATACATACGGGGTATCCAGATCGCCCGAAGGTGAAAAGCGCATCTTGACATGACCATATTGTCCATGTCCGCCGGACTGTTTCTTATATTTGTATTCCACATCCGAAGTCTTCTTTATCGTCTCTTTATATGCGATCTTCGGGGTCGCCAGTTCCACTTCCACCTTATACTCATTCAGAAGCTTGCTGACAATGATATCCAAATGCTGATCACCCATACCGTACAGCAGCATCTGTCTGTTCTCCGCATCATTGACCACCTTCATGGTCTGATCCTCATGTCCGATCTTCTGCAGAGCCTGTGCGATCTTATCCACATCCGCTTTGTTCTTCGGCTTATACCGCATATAGGTATACGGTGTGGAAATCTCCGTCTTGCCGTACTTGATCGTCATGTTCTTCGTGGACAGGCTGTTGCCGGTACGCGCTCCCGTCAGCTTCGCCAAAGCCCCGATATCACCCGCATGGAGCTCAGGCACTTCGATCGGCTTATTCCCCTGAAGCACGTACAGTTTACCGATCTTCTCCTCGATATCTTTATCCACATTATAGATCAGATCATCCGTCTTAAGCACGCCGGAATTTACCTTGATCAATGAATACTTGCCGATAAACGGATCCACGATGGTCTTCCAGATATATGCTGATTTTGCTTTGGAGAAATCGTAGTCCGCATGATAGATCTCATTGGTCTTCATGTTGATACCGGCCACTTCTCTGTTCTCCGGGCTGGGCATATATTTGATGATATCATCCAGCAAGGTGTAGACGCCCTGACAGAGCACGTTAGACCCCATGGTCATCGGGACAATACTGCAGTCGCACACATCGGTACGCAGCGCCGCACGGATCTCCGCCTCGGAGAAGGTCTCTCCCCCGAAATAACGCTCCATCATTTCCTCACTGGTCTCGGCTACTGCCTCCATCAAAGTATCTCTGCAGATCTGCAGATTCGGCTTGTTGTAATCAGGCACTTCACAGGGCACAACCTCCTTGCCCTGCCACCTGTTACCGGTCTCCGTGATGACATTTATGTAACCTACAAATTTCTCATCCTCGCGGATCGGCAGATGGAACGGCGCCATCTTTTTCCCGTAAAGATTGGTCATATCTTCCACTACCTGACGGAAGGAAGCATTATCCACGTCCATATTGGAAACATAGATAAAACGGGGAATCTTATATTTTTCACACAACTCCCATGCTTTCTGTGTGCCCACCTCAATACCGGACTTGCCGTTTACAACGATGACCGCTGCGCCGGCAGCACTCATGGCCTCCTCAACTTCACCCACAAAATCAAAATAACCGGGCGTATCGATGATGTTGATCTTGTATCCTTCCCACTCGATCGGGATCACAGATGTGCTGATCGAAAACTGACGTTTCTGCTCCTCTTTGCCGTAATCGCTGACCGTATTTCCGTCAGACACTTTTCCCATACGGGAGGTAATACCGGACAGATAAGCCATGGCCTCGGCAAGACTGGTCTTACCGCTGCCTCCATGTCCCAACAAGACCACATTTCGGATTTTTTCAGTTGTGTAAACCTTCATAAGTCGCCCTCCATTATTTAACCTTTATTTGGTTTTTCATGCTATTCAAACTGATATTTGAAACCCCTATTGGTTATTTTACAAAATTTTTATCCAAAATACAAGTAATTGTTGGTATTTTTGCATGATTTAACTGAAAATTTTTACACAAATGTCGGTTGATTGCGCTGTTTTATCGTGTTATAGTAGAGGAAAGTTGTGAAAAACGCCGGTAAACATCCGGAGGAAAGGCAGAATATGAATACAGAAAATACATCCCTGACATACGGTTTTATCGGTCTCGGTCTGATCGGCGGTTCCATCGCCAGGGCCATACGCAAAACGCAGCCTGACGCCAGACTTATCGCATACGATATTAATCCGGATTCCCTTAAGGCTGCTTTAGCTGACGGCGTGATCAATACCGCCGCCGATGCCATCGACGACCGTTTCCGCGATTGCCAATACCTGTTCCTGTGCGCACCGGTACAAAAAAACGATGAAAACCTTACCTCCGTGAAACAGATCATTTCTCCGGACTGTCTGCTCACGGACGTAGGCAGCGTAAAAACCGATATTCACCGCACGATACGGGAAGCCGGTCTGGACTCCCAATTCATCGGCGGTCATCCCATGACCGGAAGCGAACGTACCGGCTACATAAATTCCAAGGCTCGTCTGCTGGAGAACGCCTATTACATCCTTTCCCCGACAGACACCGTATCTTCCGAAAAACTGCAGGCCTATCAGGACCTGGTAGCTTCCCTGGGCGCGATCCCTTTAGTGCTTGACTGTACCAGTCACGACTACGCCACCGCCGCGATCAGCCATCTGCCCCATGTGATCGCCGCCGCTTTAGTCAATCTGGTGCATGACAATGACAATGAAGACGGTATTCTGAAAATGATCGCCGCCGGAGGCTTCAAAGATATTACCCGGATCGCTTCCTCTTCCGCCCAGATGTGGCAGCAGATCTGCCTGACAAATACAGAGAATATCCTTGTTCTTCTGGATAAATATATCGATGCACTCGGCGAGATACGAAAAGACCTGTCTGACCATGACGAACGGGCACTATACCGTTTTTTCGACAGTGCCAGGATCTACCGCGACAGCTTTATCAACACTTCCAGCGGCCCCATAAAAGTATCTTATTCCCTTACGATTGATATTGCCGATGAACCCGGCGCGCTGGCCGCGATCGCCACTATTTTGGCCCTGCACCAGATCAGTATTAAAAATATCGGGATCGCACATAACCGTGAGACGGAAAACGGTGTGCTGAGAATTGAATTTTACGATGAAGCATCCATCCGTCAGGCTTCAGACATCCTTACGGCGAAAGGCTACACGGTATATCAGAAGCACTAGCCTTCGCGTCAGCAGCACACATGCCATGCCAAACACGCCTCCCGCAGTATCGATCAACACATCCCAGCCAGAGCTGTATCTGCCTGCTACAAAGAGTTGATGCATCTCATCAAAAGCCGCCGAGACAAATACCCAGGCTATGCTATAACCGGTTCTCGCGCGGTTTTTTTCATACCAGATTGCCAGAAGAATATATACCAAAAAGCCCATTCCGGCATATTCCGTAAAGTGCGCCGCCTTCCGCACCGGTTTTTCCAGCTTTTCCACAAGCTGCTCTTTCAATGACTTGCTGAGTTTTTTCCCAGAAAGCTCCGTAACCGTTTCCACGCATTTCTCGGTCACCTCACGGCTCAGACTGCTCGACTGTTCCGACTCCTGATCCGAAAAAGAAAAAATAGCCGCATAAAGAAGAGAAAGAAGCAGCCCTGTTACGGCAGTAAGCATGATCCTCTTTCTCTTGTCTTTACTATCCGGTATTCTTTTCCGTATAAGATCAATCCTTTTCTTCATTGACCGTCTGATAAACCTCTATTCTGGACGCGTCCATCTCCGGCATACCGATAAACACTGCACCATAGGAATACTCCGCACCTTTCAGTTCAATGCGGACGATCTGCAAAAATGCGTGCAATACCTCCCTGGTCCAAATGGTCAGGTACGCCTCATAGACTTCCCCGATCTGCAGCGGACGATCCGCAATAAAGCCGACTCCTGTCTTGGACACATCTGTCACTTCAATATCGATCTCCGTATGGCTGTCACCATCAAGGCGTTTGATCACCAGCTTGGAATCCATCGATGTCCGTTTACTCTTTCTTCTCTCTTCCATATATACCCCTCCGCCATTATGGCTCTCTCTCTGCCTACAGTATACCATCCCTCATTTATTTACGCAAGTAGATACCTCACCGACAACGGTGCAGAATTTAACCGTTGCTCATTTAACAACGGAATCCCGCTTCACGGGGAAGGTGAAATAAGTATCCGGATACGGTTCATCTGCCAGCGTAAAGTGCCACCACTCTTCCTCCAGCGGCTTAAACCCGTGCTTTACCATCACCTCACGCAGCAGCATACGGTTATCATACTGTTCCTGGGTGATACCGGTATAATCCGGATGACTGAGCTCCCCGAAATAATCGAAGGTTCCTCCCATATCCACTTCTTTTTCCAAGTTCATATCAAACAAGGTCAGATCCAGAGTACTGCCTCTGCTGTGGCCGGAATGCTTCGCAATATATCCCTTGGGAAACAGTTCATTTTTATCTAATTCCGGATAAAAATAGTCCTTCATCCGTGTATCCTCGGAATCCATGGCCCAATTCACAAAATGCGTGACCGCCATCTGCGGACGGTAAGCATCGTAAATCTTCAGCCTATACCCTTTAACCTTAAGCTCCTCGCTCACCTCTTTCAATGCTTTCGCCGCCTCTTTTGTGAGTAATGCCACAGGTTCCTCATATCCGTTTATCCTGTCCCCCACAAAATTGTAAGTCGAATAATAACGGATCTCCAGTATAGCGTCAGGAACCGCTTCGCTCAAAAGCACAAAGTCCGATGCATCGTTTGACATCTTTAACCCGTCAGCGTCCATTTCCAGATTCACAGCCTCGTCTCTCTTCAGATCATCCATCGTGTCGATCACGACCACGCAATCCTTATCTACATTCTGCATGACAAACTTCATGGCGTATTCAGGAAGCGCAACGCAGCCGCCCGTATAGGGCTTCTCACTGCCAAAGCAGTGCAGAAAGATTGCGGATCCTCTGCCGGGAGTCCCCTCCTCATTAAAGCTGATATTCAGACAATACTGATATTCATAGGCATAGTCTATGATATGTTCGCTGTTCTTCATATCCAGATCCGGGAAATCCTTGATGTCCACCATCTCATTGTAGTGCATCCCTTCCCTTTCGTCCCCGGACCAATACGTATCTTCAGTCACCTTCGTGTAGGGGATCTGGCAACCTGGATCGTCCGCGATTCCAAACGCTTTGTTGAAATGATAGATTCCCATCGGTGTCTGTCCGCAGCCTTCTGCATGCGTCTCGTCCGGGCAGAGACCTCTGGTACCTACAAATCCCGGAGAGGACAGAATCTGCTTCCATTTGCCGTCTGCGTCCCGCTCATGCATGGATATGGTTGCTGTCGTTTTGCCTAATCCCATACCGGCAACCACAAAAAGCTGCTTTGTCTGTGCCTCTTGGGCTGCCGCCAGATTCTGCACCCAATCCGGTGATTCAACCGCCTGCTGTGTTGTGGCAAACAGGAAAGCTCCCATTTCCTCCTTCCCTTCAGAAACAGAATTTCCCGGAACGGTTTCTGCCGGTGCCTCATCTCTCTCCTGTATATTCGCCGTCTGCTGCTCTTGTCCTCGATTCGTCGATGCCGTATTTCCGCAACCCGCGAAACACATACTGATAACCCCCAATGAACACATTATTATTTTTATCCGGTCAATCTTTTTTATCATCTCTCGCATTCCCCTTTCCTCTATCCCTGATATTCCGGATTTCTTCAACCCAGTGAATCTCTGCACCATCTCAGGCCCGCTTACAGCCTCCGGCCCCATTTATCTCCTTCCGCCTAGGATATGAACATGGCATCACCAAAGCTGAAAAACCGATATCGCTCTTTGATCGCCTCCTGATAAGCCGCAAGCACATGCTCTCTCCCCGCCAGTGCCGAAACCAGCATCACCAGTGTGGACTCCGGAAGGTGAAAATTCGTGATCAGCGCATCCAGCACCTTGAACCGATATCCGGGATAAATGAATATCTCCGTATTGTCACATTTTGCCTGCACCATGCCGTTTTCATCCGCTGCACTCTCAACGGTACGACAGCTTGTGGTTCCCACACAGATGACTCTGCCGCCGGCTGCCTTCGTACGGTTTATCTGCTCCGCGGCCTCCTTCGTGACCTCATAGTACTCTGAGTGCATATGGTGCTCCAACACGTTTTCCTCTTTTACCGGACGAAATGTCCCCAACCCAACATGCAGCGTCACATAGACGATCTGAATCCCTTTCGCCTCAATCTGTGACAACAGCTCCTTTGTAAAATGCAGTCCTGCCGTGGGTGCCGCCGCGGAGCCCTCATATTTCGCATAGACCGTCTGATAACGGTTCCTGTCCTGCAGTTTATGCGTGATATAAGGCGGCAAAGGCATCTCTCCCAACCGGTCCAGCACTTCCTCAAATATGCCGTCATATTCAAACCGGATCAGGCGGTTTCCTTCCTCCACTGTCTCCAGAACCTCCGCGTGCAACAGCCCGTCCCCGAACACCAGACGGGTACCGGGTTTACACTTCTTCCCGGGCTTCACCAGAGTCTCCCACACATCAGCCTCTTTGCGCTTTAACAACAGCACCTCCACGTGGGCGCCGGTGCCTTCTCGCTCTCCCAAAAGCCGCGCCGGGATCACTTTGGTGTTGTTGAGCACCAGACAATCCCCGGGATGCAGATACTCCACGATCTCCTTAAACACATGGTGGGAAACCGCTCCCGTTTCTTTATCCAGCATAAGAAGCCTGGATGCCGAACGGTCTTCCAGGGGATCCTGAGCAATGAGTTCCGGAGGCAGTTCAAAATAAAAATCTGATTTCTTCAATTCCATTGTTTCATTCCATCTCTTATTCTTCAATCTGCTTCAATCTGTATTTTCCCGGTACTTCATCCTGTTTTACCAAACCGTAAAACAAGAAAGCACCGCAGGACTTTAACTCTCTGATTTCAGCCCGTCGTACATCAGATTTTCGCATCATCCACATATTTTGCAAACGCCACATAGCCGCGGTACGCTTCATAGATATCCGCCTTGCTGGTAGCCTCCCATGGCGCATGCATATTCAGCACGGCCACGCCGCTGTCAATGACATTCATACCGTACAGCGCCAGGATATAGGCGATGGTTCCGCCGCCGCCCAGGTCCACCTTTCCGAGCTCTGCAGTCTGAAAATTGATCTTCTCCTTTGCAAACACGTCCCGGATATGTGCGATATACTCTGCGTTGGCATCGTTGGAACCGGATTTGCCTCTGGCACCCGTAAACTTGTTGAACACCATACCGCCGCCCAGATAAGCCACATTTTTCTTGTCAAAACTGGAGGCATAGCTGGGATCGTAAGCGCTGCTCACATCAGAGGACAGCATGCAGCTGTGTGCCAGACACCTGCGCAGTGCAAGCTCACTGTATGAACCGCACAGATTCATGACCTCTGCCACCGCATTCTCAAAGAACCGGGACTGCATTCCCGTAGCACCAACGGAACCGATCTCCTCTTTGTCCACCAAAATGCAGCACACTGTGCGCTCGGTCCGCTTCGGCAGATCCAACATGGCCTGCAGTGAAGTATAGGCGCAGACTCTGTCATCCTGTCCGTAAGAGAGGATCATGCTTCTGTCAAAACCGGCCTCCCTTGCCTTTCCGGCAGGCACCACCTCCAGCTCCGCAGAGATGAAGTCCTCTTCCTCCATGTCATAATTGTCTTTCAGGATCTGCAGAATGCCGGCTTTCACGACATCCTTTGCTTTCTCCGCCTTATCCTTTTTACCCTTTTTCTTCTCATTCAGGTCGTCTTCATCATTCTTGCCGATAAGGAGCGGCTTGTTGCCCACGATGATATCCAGAGCCTCTCCCTCGATCACCTTGGCAGCCTTCTTCTCCATCTGCTCTGCCGCCAGATGGATCAACAGATCGGACACAAAGAATACCGGGTCATCCTCATTCTCGCCCACATTTAACTCAACGGTCGTGCCGTCCTTTTTCACCACCACACCATGGATGGCCAGCGGGATCGTCACCCACTGATACTTCTTCACGCCGCCGTAATAATGGGTATCCAGATAAGCAAACCCGCCGTCCTCATACAGCGGATTCTGCTTGATGTCCATCCTGGGGCTGTCAATATGCGCACCCAGGATATTCATGCCCGCTTCCAGCGGCTGCGTTCCGATCTGGAACAGCGCCACAGATTTGTTCATCCACACACTGTATACCTTATCCCCGGGTTTCAACGCCTGCACCGCCCCGTTCTGTATTGCGGCACGCTCCTTTAACAGTGCATTCAGCTCTTTGTAGCCGGCAGCCTCCACCGTATTCACGATGGTATCCACGCACTCTCTTTCCGTCTTGCCGTTGTCCAAAAACTCCCGATAACCGGCGCAGAGCTTCTCCAATGCCTTGAGCTGTTTGGCATCATATGTCTCCCATGTATTTTTCTTTTCCATTCTTACCTTCCACCCTCCTGTTTTACTGTTTTCACAATTCTCTCACCGATCTTCCGGCAAGCAGACTAAATATTCCTTATTCTTTTGCACCCCCATAGAACTCTTCATTTGTTTGAAAAGTGACCTGATCCCTGTCGTCATAGATCACATGGATTTCGCCATCTAAATCAATATCACTGCCGATCGTCACCGTATAAAATGTTGTTCCGTCTCTGTGGAGACTGATAAATACAATCTCCAGCTCTGCAACAAATTCGTCCTTGGAGATATCCTGTCCCACGCCTGTTTTAATCATACCGTCTTCCCCGGCAAAATAATTCGCCACGGCCTGCTTCACCCGTCTGTCTGTCCAGACGCGATCCTCAAACAGCCTGGTAAGCCTGTCAAGGCAGATCCCGGCATCCTTCGTATCCGGTGTATTGCAGTCGATATAACAGCCCACCGGAAAATACTCCGCCAAAGCCTCCGCATCTTCCGGCACATCATACCATTGGATATCTGATTCATAGCCAAACTCAGGCGGAACGCAATTCGGTGCATAAACATAGTTAAACCTGCCCAAAGGCGTCACAAAGCTTTTACCATCCCGCGCCCATGAGATCTGCTCCGAATGGTTTGCCCATTCCGGCTGCTTGTTCTGTTCCGTGTGAAAAATCTTATCCAATAAAGACATAAAAGGTATCCTTTCTGTGATCCGACCAGGCAACTCTTAGCCGACAGACGCTTCGCTGTCCTGACAGGCATAATAGCGCCCCATCCCAAAGCAGAACAGAATAAGCGCAACCATCGTAAACGGCCCGGCCCACATAGACGCATAGCTCTCCACCGTACTGTGTAAAGCCAAAACCTCCGCGCCGTTCCTTGTTGCTACAATCATATTTACCACAATTCCCGCATAGCTGCAGATTATCCTCAACACTGCCAGACAGATCAGCGAGATGACCGCTTTTGACTTATAGCCTTCCTCCGCTGTCATGGCAATGCTAAACATTGCAACATACAAAAGAAGACTAAGCCCCACCGAAATCAAGGAAGCGTACGGAACCGCAAAAGCGTCTGTACGGATTCCACGCATCATCGGTTTTATGAACACCTCCTGCATCAACATCACTCCCAGCACTGCACACAAACCGGCAAACTGCACGATAGCTGCAATTCCCAGAAC
>CADBNO010000072.1 GCA_902796105.1 uncultured Lachnospiraceae bacterium
ATTGGAATCCTTCGCAGCTTTCACCACATTATTGTACTCCGACACAAACGACTTCATGAGAGAGCCGACCTTATCCTGCGCAGACTGCCCTCCGCTCACATTGGCATACGCGCTGTCGCTCTGCAAAGCGGAAACCGAAGTTTTCAGGCTGGACAGCCCGGCAGTCAATGTAGCGTTTGCCGCCTTCGTCTCCTTGGATACCACCGGATTTTTCTTGGAATCCAGAATCCTACTCAGCGTATCTGTGGACTTATTCGCCGCAGCGGACGCCTTACCGGCAGACTGGTCAACTCCCTGTGACTTGTAATAGGCCTTCAGAGTCTGCTTGTACGCGCCGCTCTGAATGGACTTTCTCTCTGTAAACATACTGTACAGATCCGCAGAATTGTTCTTCGAGGTACTGCCCGATCCAAACAGCGCACTGATTGAATTGGAACTCCATGAACTTAACGTTGACATAATCATCACTCCCTTGAAAACACGTCACATCCATGTGAAAAAAAAGTTTATAGTTTCCCTTATACTAAGCATACAACTAAAGTTCCAAAAAAGCAAGAGTTTCCGCTTACAATCTTCCCTTTTCATTCTGCAGGATTTCCAGAATAGTCTCAAATACCTTCTCATTCTCCTGCACAACCAATGCCACATTCTTCTTCGCCCGGCTCATCCCGTGAAACAGATTGCGTACCGCCTCTCCCTCTGACCGCAGATATCCCGTCTCCTCATAGCGGAATGTTACATCTATCCGCATCACGACCCGGTCAAATTCTTTGCGCGCCACCTCCACTGCATCCTGTATATATACATACCCTTCCGCTTCATAATTGTGCAAAAATCTTCCGGCCTCCGCGCTGTCATTCGCATAGACCAGAGACACCGAGGGATACTCTCTTCGATGGTTCCCGTTCTTTTTGCACATCACGCATCCGATAAATGCCGAGAGTTCACTGTTTACACGGATCCGGTTTGTCAGCTGATAAGCCACATAGCCCGGGATCGCCTCGATCATGCGCGCTCCGTCCTGGAGCCTTTCCTGCGGGGAGATCGCATCCTCCCTGTCGTAAGAAAAGATCACCGGCGCATTCCATGCTGCAGCCCGCTCCATGATCTCCTGCAAGGTCACCTCATCGATCCGGTGCCCCTCATCCACACAGATCACCGCATACCTTCCGGCACTGCGCCACTCCTCCAGCATACTTCTGTCATAAAAATCAATCCGTTTGAGTCTTTCATCCAACTGCTCCAGCTCCTTTACCCAGGATCCGAAATGCAAGATACAGACCTTCTCCCGCCAGGAAAGCTGCATGGCGATATCATAGAGCAGGATCGTCTTGCCTGTACCGGGCAGCCCGGTGAATCCCTGCACACACAACTGCCCTTCCCCCCGATCCGCCTGCTTGATCTTTTTCAGGATATGTTTCTTGATATCCTTCTGCTGTGAGGTCAGAAAGTATTCCTGTCTGAGGAATCGTCCGGGATCGGTGAGCGGAGAGATCAGATATTTATCCTCCTTGAACAGCTCTTCAATATCGCTCTCATAGCAATCCGTCTGCCTGTGAAGGACCTCAGCCAGCTCCTCCCAATGCGTTTCCACCAATCTTCCACTGTTAGACAGCCGGACCAGCCTGTCCTGACCGCTCACAAACGTATAGGAATAAATCGTGCGCCCCAGTGTTCCCAGATAATGTCTGTTCTGCAGCAGCTGCTTCTGCACCACCTCATCCGGCACATCCTGACTTTTCAGCTCCACATTTACCACATATTCCGCATTTACACGCAAAAGATCAAATTCTTTTCCCAATTTCTGCATGACAAAAGAATAGAAAAATTCCATCTCATAAACGCGATCGGATACCCCCTCCAGTTTGGTACAAAATGCCTTCAGGTCCTGGATCTCCCACTCTTTTATCTTTAGATAATGCTTTCGTCCGGACATCTGCCGCTCCAGCTTCATCTGCATCCGCGGCTCATCCAGCCTTGTCAGGGCATAAATATTGATAGGCTTCACTGGCTTTTACCTCGTCTGAACCTTTCCAACCGCTCCTTAAACCTCCTTGCCCCCAGCATGCTCATCAGCCACAGAAGCAGCCATATCTTTTCATCCGGCAGATAATCTTCCCCTGTCTTAGGGGACTTTCTGACCGGCACATTTTCATCCACAGGCGACGCAGGCTGTCTCTGTGGCTCAACAGGTTCTTCCGGCTCCTCCATATCTTTATCGGTATACACTACCGCGTATGTTGAGAACCTGTCTGTCATAAACCGGAATGTACTGCCATCTTCCTCCTGCATGGTATCCAACAGCTCTGCCTGCCCTTCATGCACTCGCACCACCTTAAAACTTCTGCTGTATTCGCTGTATCGCTCCGGAAGATCCGGCGCATTCATCACGATCTCCAGCGGTGCATCCACCTCATGTACCGTACTGATCCCCTGCGTCTTGCCGTCAATAACGATCTGCTTAAACATGGTGATATCAAAATACGTCACACCGGTAGCCCCAAGCGCCGCCAATCTGGCAACCTCCGCACGCTCCGACGCCTTCACACTGGTGTCGATACCGGAAATATTCAGATACAGATTCACCACGAAATCCAAACCGTTCTTGCGCGCACGCTCCGTCAGCTCCCGTTCATCTGCCGTGAGCACCTGCTCAGCCAGCTCTGCCGTCAGATCTGCCGTTTCAACCAAAGGTACATCTTCCTCCATGACAATATAGGTCACTACCTTTCCAGACCCTTCCTTGTGCTCAGCCTGCCTACCCTTCTGCGTTTTGTCTGTATCCACTATCTTCCACGTCAGATGTACAGTGCCGTAATACTTTCCTTTTCCGGTCACAGAGATGCTGTAAGTTCCCTGCTTTTCCGCCTCCAACGTACCTCCCAGATCATAATCGCCAGCTGTGAGCACAGTTTCCTGATCCGTCACGGTCACATAGGGGGCATAAATCGTACCTGCGTGATAGTCAAATACTTCTTTGTCAAGCGTTGCCATACATTCTCCAATGTCCTTCGGTGCATCGGACAAATATGTCGCATTTCCGGCCCGATCGATCAACTTGGCATAAACGGTAAAGCCATCCTCCACCGGAATGGTAAAAGGCTTACTGTAAGGCACCCACACCTCGTCATCCAACAGCCGCAGTGCCGTGTCGGTCAGTGTTCCTATCGTGGTATAATACAAAATCCGATCCAGGCCGCTTCCGGTATCCTCTCCGGTTATCTCTACGGTCCGCAGCTCTTCCGTTGAAGGATGTAAAAATCCCTTTTTCTCTGTTCCTGTCAATATCATTCTGCCCGTAGGTGCAGTCACATCTGCTACGCCCTGCACGGTAAACACGCTGTCCGTCTCCGCACGTTTTACCGAACAAGAATATATTCTTCCGCCTTCGCTGTCAGTGTCCACATAGGTCAGACCTACTCTGTCACCATTCAGACAGACTGCAAAATTCCCGTCAGCTGCACCGCTTACCATACTGTATCCCTTATGCAGGATGAACGTCACCTTCGCGCTCTCATGCCATGCCAGACCGCCCTGTGACATCACGTTCTCATCCACCGACATGGTATACCCGATCTGTTCCACCTGATCCGGCACTTCCACTTTTAATCTTCTCCCCGGCTCTATCACGACCTCAGTCGCGTCGGACGCCAGATAATTTTCCTTCGCTGCATAGCGCACGCGATAGCTTCCCGGGGCAAAATTCTGTCCAATTGCTCTCACCGGCTCAAAGGCTGGCTCTGCCGCCTCCGCAGCAACCTCAGCAATCTCCATTTCCGCACTGAGTCCTTCGATCCTGCCGTCTGCTTTGTGCAGAATGGTCTCCGCTACGGCAACAAGCTCAGGCGCCTGCTGCTCCCCGGGCAGAATATGGAACACTGCCTTGTCCGGATTATACAAAACCGGCGTATAATGAGGATTTTTCAAGGTTCCCAATGTGTAATCGTATTCTCCGACATTCTCCCCTGCGCGCCTGCCGATTTTGCCGGTCATTGTCTCTCCCTCCGGCAGCCCCTGTACCACATAGGTCAATACCGGATCTGTCTCCCCGTACACCTTCTGCGCCGCCACCGGTGTGATCCGGACTTCTCCCGGTACGATCCGGAACGTCGTCGTCAGATCAGCGCCGATATAATTACCCTTCAGCTCAACCCTCACCCCTGCCGGGCCGGATACCGTGCTGATTTCCACATTATTACTGTAATACACATCGTAGTCCTCACCTGCCCGCAGAGTACTGCCGCAGCAAGTTACCGTAAGTACAGGCTCGATCTCTCTGCCTGTATACGCCTGATCGGCAACCGGCACAATCTCCACCGGTCCCACAGCTATCATCACACTTGCAAGGTTTCCCGCCTTATCTTTCGCCGTGATCAGATGACTCTTTCCATCCGCCGGGATAGAGTATACACCATACTCCGGAACGACCTCCCGACCATCCACTCTGACCGATTCCAGATAAGTATCCGCCACCGTGAAGAGTACATCTTTCGTATATACCCAGCCGTCCACTACGCCGCCGATCACCGGCGGGATCGTATCGATCACCATTCCGTCCGAGGAAAGATAAATCACATTTCCAGCCCGGTCCGTAACCTTTGCGTAGATCACATACTTCGCATTCCGATCGATCAGAAACGATCCGCTGTAAACAGTCCAATCCGTATCTTCCATAGCCTCTATTGTCGTTTGATCAAGCTGCGCTGCAGAGACATAATATCCGACGGAGTCCACACCGCTTCCCACATCTGTCGCCGTGATCGTCACACGCTGCATCTCCTTAAAAAAGATGCCGAAGGTGATCCGGTTCAGCAAAGTCTGCCAGGTATAAGAAGCGACCTTGATCTCCGCCTCCGGTCTGGTCACATCCGCAACCCCTTCCACCGTCACTACACTATCCGTCTCGGCCGATGCGATCGTATATCGATACGTCGTATCACCGTTCGCATCCGTTCCTTCCCAGGTTAAAGACACCGGTGTTCCGTTTACCAAAAGAGCAAACGTCTCCGCCGGAGAATAGCCTGCCTTCAGCACAAAAGTAAGTACCGCATTCTCATGCCAAGCCAACTCCGTTCGGTCCGTTGTCAGCAAATAGCCAACCTGCTCATTCTGATCCGGGATCGTAACCAGAAGCTTTCTGCCCGGTCCGATGACTACTTCAGTCTCCTCGGAAACCTTAAAATTCCTTCCACCGGCATAACGCACCCGATAAGTTCCCGCCGCCAAAGTCATCCCCGCGCTCACAATCTTCTCATACGTTCCCGCATTTCCTGCTGCATCCACTGCCGCATATTCCATATATGGGTTGTTCTCGCCGCTGTAAACTGCCATCCCCGTGATCGTGCCGTCCTTTTTGCCGAATATCGTCTCATCCACCCCGTTTATCTTGGGCTTGCTCTGATCCAGCTTCTCGATCACAAACGGAATCGATAATCGCTCCTGATCTGCAGGCAGCCTGTAATTGGACAGATTATTTCCGCCCAGCGCTGCAGCCACCGCCGTATATGTTTCGCCTGGTTCATTGGCATCCGTCTGTTCCCCGGTCACTGCCACCGTCACCTCATCCTTTGCCAAAGCTCCCTTCACCACAGCGATCGGTTTCTGCGGCATGCCATTATAAACAAACTGTGTATTCCCCCATTCAATTTCCAGTTCGATCGGCAGGATCATAAACTCCTGCGTCATATCCTCGTCCCTGACCGTGTAATTCGGATTGCTGATCGCCGTGATCGTCGCCGTATACGGCATATCACTGGCATTGATCTGTCCGCCTGCTGTGGTCAACACACAGGTATCTCCGGCCGCGATCCCCTCTGCTGTTACCGTAGGGATATGTTCATTGCCGTCATAGATAAACTCCAGATCCTCCCACACGATAGTCAGCTCTTTCGGCAGGATCTCAAAATTACCGGTAAACGATGCCGCTGTCACCGCATCCCGGACAACCTGCACCGAAATATCCGCCGTCCCCACATTCGTATTATTTGCGTAGCTTACCGTATAATCACCCGTCGCGAGCGCGATCTCCTGCACATCCGCTGCGGAGGAATCCCTGACCTTCAGTTTCACTACCATGTCATTCTGCACAACTGCACTGCCTGTATAAGCCTGATCCGTGATCCCTTCCACACTAAGCTCTGTCGTCGTAAATTCCACGTGGTCTGACAGCTTATTGGTATCCGACCGCGCTGTCAGATAATAGGTCGCCGTCGGCTCCAGACCGGCAAATACCAGTTTTCCCCCCGCAGTCGGCGTAAAATCCTTCACAACCGTCTCCTCATCCGCTGCCAGCAGCGCATAAGAGTATTGTGGATCCAACTGCTCAAAAGTCATACTTTCCGGATAAATGCACCACTCCGGCTCCACTACATTGCCGGCTTGGTCCAAAGACGGACCTACCGGATCGATCGCGGTTGTGACGCGTGACACATCTTGTACCTGCGCATCTGCCTTTCCGATCTCCAAAGCCTGATGCAGGTACGTTGTATCATCTCTTAAATTCTCCCAGGTCCGGCTCTCTCCCGTATACCAGCCGACCGTGATATCCGAGACATCTCCAAACACTTCTCCGTCTGCCGATATCACCCTCCCCTCCGGATCCACCAGACGATAAAAGAAATCTGTGTCCTGATTCTTCGCAGTGATCTGATCGGATGTCACCTCATAATTGCTCTTCCTGGCCTGTTTGATGTTCTGGATCGACTTCAGAATATCCGGATCCAGACTGGAATAGAAATCCGAAACTTCCACTGCCCCCGGAGCCATAGTTCCATAATCGAATGTGACCGCAATAGCTGTGTCCTCATATTCATACCCATTCTTATCCGACATCGTCATGACAATGTCCCTGTCTTCCGCATATGTCTTTGCCGTAACCGGAGCAGTATCCCAAAGTCCTGACAAATACGCGGACGTCGGCGCAAACGCCACTTTCCTTGAAGCCCTAGCCCTATTATCAAATATCATAAAGAAGAATGCATTCAGTGTGTTTGCGCCTCTGGCAACCACCAGACAGTAGTTCTGCTCCCCCGCAGGTCTGGTCGGATCCGGGTTGCAGACCACCTTATCATAAGTATAATGCGTATCATGGGTCCATTTATCCTGATCCGGATCGAAGCTCCGCACAAATCTGACATCCGAAATACTCTTGCCACTGTTATTTACAATCCGGAGAGAAGTATTATACTGTTTGTCATAGACGCCAAAGGAATAGGTGAAAGAAATCTCTACTCCCTCTGCCGTAGTCCCGGTCACGGTACAGGCCAGTGTATCCCCTGAAGAAGTATCTACAGCCTTCGGTTGAACGCTCCAACTACCCGTGTATTGATTATTGCGCTCCGCTACCAGATGTTCATATGTCTTTCCACCAAGCTTATACGAAAATATCCATCTCTCTTCCGGCGCCCCCGGCACAAAAAAGTCTCCGCTGGTAGGTACATTACCGGTTCCCCAACCGTCCTCGTCGATTAAAAGACCCAGAATACCGTATCTTGCATTGTCTGAATCGGCCGTCCAATTGGTATCCGGTGATGTTTTCTCGCAGTGGAATCCCCATGCCGCATTCGGCGTCTTGGATGTACCGAAGCTTCCACGCTTGCTGATGCCGACCTCCATATAATATCCACCCAGATACACATTGCCGTCACTGTCCATGTAACTGCGGGGCTTCGTGTAATCAATCGTCACGGCATCCGTCACAACGATCACATACTCCACACCGCCCATTGTAAACTTCAGCCACTCCTCAGTATAGAACGGCTGCCTTGCCGCCACATACCACTCTCCGTCTTTCCAAACCGCCGCAAACAATTCCTCATTGCTCACCGCCACATCCGCGATCCCGCCATTCACCGTGATCCCCACTGCCTCCAGAATAGCAGTCAGGCTCACCCGCTCATCTCCCTGCAGTACATACTGCCTAATGCCGTAGGTAAACTCCACCGTATAATACGAGAATCCCTCTGTCTCGGCCACCACCGCTTCATCCGCTTCCACGTCTATCTCTGCCGAATCTGCAATCGTCTCCTCCGCATCCACGGTCTCGGTTGCAAGCCCCAGTGCCTCCAGACCGTCATCCGCTTCCGCCACATGATACACCTGTGTCTCCAGATTCTCATTGGAAACCTCTGTCATTGCAAAAGAAACCCTCACTGCCCCCTTGTCCGTATCCGGCTGGATCTCCTCGCCGGTCACACTGTAAATCTTAATGTCAAAGGTGTAAGATGCCGCAACCTTCTGTTCTTCCCCGCGCACCTCCGCCACCGCATCCAAAACCTGCTCCGCCTCTTCGGACTCCACCTCGCGCACGGAAAGGACTGCGTTTGTCGGCAGGACACCCTTATCCGCCATCACCGATACCACACCGCCTTTTACCTCTGCTGACTGTTCAAACGGCGCACGGTAAAACAGATCGTTGCCTGACACCGTTCCCCACAAAAGCAGGTCATTTCCGGACACGCTTACAACAGTCTGCTCTCCGACAGATCCATCCGCCATTCCCGCAAAGTTCCCGGCATTTTCTTCTCCCGCGGCAGCCTGCAGGACCGATTCTTCTCCTGCGGTTTCCTGCAGGATTGGTTCTCCTGCTGCAGCCTCCGATACACCCCTATCCACAACAGCGCCATCCGTACCTGTACCATCCGCCGAAACCGCATCCGCCAATGTCTCATCCCCTCCGGACACATCCGCAGCCGCGTCGAGCTTTCCCCCGTCAGGCACCACCGCAGCCGCTCCTGTCCCGTCGAGTGTCATGGCATCCGTTTCCGCCCGGTCAAGCTCCACGGCATATGCGCTCGTCTCTATATTTCCGAAAAAAAGCGCCGCCGACAACAAATACGCCATTGCTTTTCTTCCCGGTTTCCAACGTTTTCCCCTCATTGTGCAGCCCCTTTCCGCCAGACTTTACAATTTTATTTATTCTACCATATTTTACCGGATATAACAAGGCGAAAGCCCTTGTTTTCCTTGACTTTTCGTATCGATTAAGCTAGTATTTGAACAAGGTGGTTCGCCGCCCGGAAAGGTTTGACTATGGAAAACATAATGAATGCAAATAAAACAACAAAAAAGAGCCTTTTTTTCTGGGGGATCCTTTTCGTCACAGGACTCCTCTGCATCTGGAAAACCCAGCGTGCAGTCCCGGTCATGATGGATGATGAGTGGTACAGTACTGTGCTCTCCTCAGACGCTCCCCTGACTTCTCTGCGCGACATTGTACAGGCGCAGCTCTGGCATTATCTGAACTGGGGGGGACGGACCGTGGCACATACCATCGCCCAACTGATCTTCCTCGCCTTAAATGAGCCACTGGCCGACGCCCTGAACACAGGCATGATCCTGCTACTGTCTTGGATGCTCAACGCGATCACGGGTGTCCGCAAGGAACACATCTTCCCCTTTACTACTTTGACAATGGGATTCCTGCACGGCCTGAACGCGAACTGGAAAATGAGCATGTACTGGCAGACCGGCGCCTGCAACTACCTGTACACCACCGTCCTGATCCTCGCCTTTCTATGGATCTACCTGCGGGCGCTGCAGACCTGTGACAATATGATGCGCGGACAGAATCTCCCCCTCCGCCTGTTGCAGGCAGTTGCCGTTTTCATTTTCGGTCTCCTGTGCGGCTGGACCAACGAAAACATGGGTCCCGCCATATGGGTACTCACTCTTGCGATTATTTTTTTGCGAAAGCACGCCAAAGAGCCTGTCCCCCTGTGGATGATCCTGGGAAATGCGGGATGTCTGCTCGGCAGCGTGCTGATGATCCTTGCGCCCGGCAACGGTGTAAGAAGCGCCGAAGTCACCAGCAGTAATTACGGTACGCTCTGGCAGGTATTTCTGCGCATGTACGGTGTGTGCAAAGGCGCCTGGGATTACCTGTTCCCGGTGATCCTCGTTACTGCGCTCGCACTATTTGTAAATCTGTGCCTGTTAAAAGGAACACTCCATGTCAGGGAACGGATCTTGCTGTCCGGCGCTTTGCTCTCCTGGGGTGCCATGCTTCTGTCCCCGCATTACCCGGACCGCGCCGCATTCGGCACCATGTGCTTTTTACTGTGCATCCTTCTGTCCCAGACACAATCCATTCTGCTGACGCTGACCGACAAACGCCATCGCCTGTTTCTTGCCGGGATTGGCGTATTCATCTGGCTGCGCGGTATGTATGTTCTGGGCGAGTTTCTCGCGATCAGTTGGGGTTGGATCCGATAGAATGCTTTAGTGAATCTTTCACTGATTAATTTGTATAATTTTTCAAAAAATTGATTGACTTTCGTCCGCAGAAATGATATTATATCTCTTGCGTGATACGCGAGCGGAAGTGTCGGAACTGGCAGACGAGCAAGACTAAGGATCTTGTGGTAGCAATACCGTGAGGGTTCAAGTCCCTTCTTCCGCACTACAGCACGAAGTTGAGAACCCCTGAAGTAAGGGTGTTCAGAGGTGGCTTCGCATTGATTTATGAGTTTGAGAGCAGCTAAGCTGCTCTTTTCTCGTTTAAGGGCTCTATTTTGCCCGTAGCGGCGTTTTGTACTTAATAAGGTAAAAATATAAGCCTATCCGAGATATGCTCTCAGATAGGCTTATATGCTATTTTATACAGAAACTGTAATTGATGGGTTATTATAAACAACTATTAAAAGTTGCAAAATTGAAACCTGATTTTCACCCGGCAAATATTTTTCTCAATCATATAGCTGTTTTGTCTGTAAAATGGTATAATCATATTGAAATTCACAAAATTTTTCCGGTTCTATGCAACTTTTTTTGAATCTACAGCAGTTTACCAATCCGATTCATCACACGAAAGGAGACACGCCATGCTACCATTGGAAAGTATCAAACAGTTAAAAGAGGCTCTTGTCGCTCTCAGATCAACGAATAGTGCAGATGCTGTCGATTATCTCCGGTCACAGCCAAATAAATCCGCCAACAAAGAAGCTGCCGCTCTTATCACTGCGTTCAGCAAAGTTACTACCAGCAAAAAGAATGATATTGACAGCTGGATCGAAAAACTTAACCGGCATATAACCTACAGCGAAACCGGCAAGGGAACTGCTCTGGATGATGACGAATTAAGCGGCATTTTTAATAGTATTAAAAGATTCAGCAACTCTATCGCCGATACAGAGTTTGATAAACTGCTGAATGATTTTCACACTGCCGATGGCTATGATCAGATGAGCGATCCCGCTCACCGTGAAGGTCTGGCTAATGTCATTGACCTTGCCGACAAGCTCTCTGCCTTTGGACAGATCCATACCATACTGAACGCCAATCCGGCTCTGGACAACATGATCGATCTCCTCAACGACTATAAGGAAAAAGACGACCAAATGCTGCTCCAGGAGAAATGGCTTTCTGCTATAGAACCTAAAGGAGTGAACCCTGACTACCTCCAGCACTACGCAGACGAGTTGCAAAAACAACTCAAAAAAGAAAAAGAAGATGTTCGGGCGCATCTCGATGCACGTCCGCGTTATCACACCCTGTACGAGGAAGCCAAGGTCAAATATAAAGCCGCCCAGGCTGAATATGATGATATCCAGAAAAGATCAGAGACCATAAAACAGCGGATAAAAGATGACGAAACCTCGCTTAAACAGATGGCCGAGACGATACAGGAGATCAAAGACCTTGAAACGATCAGCAGACAACACGATGAACAAGCCAAAAATCTCTACACTGAGCGTAATAAGGCATACAATGAATCCAAAAAGATCCATGCAAAATACGACTCCCTCTATACCCTTCAGGAAGCTTTTGCCGGCAAGGCCGATAATAAAAAAAGGACACTGCAGCAGCAAAGAGCCAAGGAATACTTTGAGCTTACCATGAATTTCATGCAATGGAACAGAGTCAACGACCTCATTTTTGATTTCTACAATAAATTCAAAACTAATGGAAACGTTCTCGTAACCTATCTTGACGGCGGACTTAGTCCGACCCGCCGTGCAGATTTGGAAAAAACATATTCCAGTATGCCCGGAGATGCAGGAGAAAAAATGAGAGAAGCCAAAAGGATGATCAACGAGATCAAAGCCCTCTGCCCTGATCCCAAATGGTCCGAGGCGCTTTTTGCCAACAAAAAGGGGGTTGATTACGCAGTCCATCTGCATAATATGCTCAAAGAATCATCCCAAAAGGCTAACAAAGCCAGCGAAGCCCTGCGTGCAAATTCCGATTACGCAAGTATACGGCGCTTGGAACTTTACGAACAGCAGCTTGCAACCTGGGATCAAAACGAAGCCAATGCACGTGAAACAGTTCAGAATGAAATACAGAAAGCCAAGAAAGCCGGTATCACCTCCAATATCACCGATGACTCCGAAATCCAGATGAAACGCGCCAGAGAAAAGGAATTTAACGCTCTTGCAACCGGCTACCACGAACTGCTCACGAAGACTAACCTGGATGAAGATTTTCCGCCTATTGCCGAGATTGATAACACGATTAAAGAACTCTATGAATTAAAGAGACAGGGGAAACTGGAAGAGGCTGATGCCGCATACAACGAGGCAGAGAAGGAATATCAGTCTGCCGCTTCCCTGGCAAATGATTATAAAGACGAACTCTATGCCAAAAAGCTGGATCTTTTCAAAAAATTTGATCCCGGTTTTCAGGAGCTTAACAAATCTCTGATCACGAAAAAGGTGACACAACAGGATCTTGACAATTACATCACAACGCACCGGCAAAATATCCTTAATCTGGATCTGGATGCGTTTTATGATCGCGCAAAGGCAAATGCCCTGGAAACAGCGAAAAACCTTGAAGCAGCTCAGGAAAAAGCAATTGCCAATGCCAAGATCAAGTGTTCCGATGCCCAATATGAGGCGGATCAATACTCTCCTGCCAGCTACAAGAAGGCTCTGTTAGATAAACTTGATAATATCAACCAGAACGAGAAAAAACTTTCCAGAGTCAAACGCGAGCACAAGTTTTTCTCCGAAAGTCTCTCAAGCTACAATCAACTTGTGCGCTCTCGCCAGAAGATTATGGACGCCCGACAAGCATACTCTGATCCCACTGATGCCGTAGCTGCACCAGTCAGCGCAAAGGCAAACTTTTTCATCAGTGAATTTGCCAAAAACAAGAGTACTTTCCACAGAAATGGCGCCAAGTATAATGATATCCGCAACAAACTCACAGCGTTGAGCGATCCGACAACATATGCGAACAATCCGGATGATCTGAAAAACCGGCTCAGTGATCTGAGAAAAGCCGCATCCGACTATCTGTCGGAAAGAAGTCAGGATAAAGTAAAAACAAACGGTAAAATGCGTCATTTCAGACTCAACTTTGCCAAACGGATAATCGCATATTGCGACCGGACATCTGCCGCACTCGACAACGCAACCTGGACCATGACCGATTCCATAAAAGCCAAGCTGAATGACATCAGCAAGAAACCAGATAAAATTTTAACCGGCGAGCAGTATGCAGACGCCTTAAAAGAACACAATGCCTCATACATTCGGATCAATGACACGTCACATGTCACAAAAGAAATCGAGGATCTTAAAAAAGAACTGCACAACCGCCTTGATCACGAAGCCAGACAAAGAGGACTTGACGGAGATGCCCGTCTTTCCCAGACAGAATTTAAAAACTCCGTGCTCAGATCGGCACTTTACCTTGACACCTTAGACCGTCTGGAAAACAACCTGTTCGATCCTAAGACAGACGGCAGCCCTGACATTGAAACCGTGGTAAACAATCTTTATGACAAGACTATATACCAGGTTGACGAAACCGTGTCCAAAATGCAAATGCTCCCCCGGTATTCTGTTCTGATAAAGGCACTGGAACAAGGCAAACACTCCTATTATTCTACCAAATCGATCCAGGATGAACTTGCCTACATGGACGCCGGAACAAGGCTCAAAGATGAATACAACGCGGACATAAACACCATAGCAAATGCTCCGAAGAAAAATGTTCCGAAGAAAAATGCTGTTGCCGAAAAGAACACACATCCC
>CADBNO010000073.1 GCA_902796105.1 uncultured Lachnospiraceae bacterium
GTGCTGAAAATGGATTATCTGGATAAGCCGGTAGTTTTTGAATAGGGAGAGCCGGGAAAATGCGGCGGAGACCAACAGCAAGACCAGCAGCGGAGACCAACAGCAAGACCTGCGGCGGAGACCAACAGCAGGACCAGCGGCGGAGACCAACAGCAAGACCTGCGGCGGAGACCAACAGCAAGACCAGCGGCGGAGACCAACAGCAAGACATGTAGCGAAGATCGCGGAAGGCGGGCTGGCGGCTTGACAGTATATGCCGGGAAACTATATAATTGTTCCGGGATGTTTTTCCCGTTAGAGAAGCACGGCGTGCAGAGCATGATTCGGGGAGTATTTCGGAATGAATTTTAAGAATGGGATCCAAAACAAGGACAACGAGCATATTGCGGCGGAAAAGATCACGTTTGCGGTTACGCTCTGTGTGATCGCACTGTATCATATGATCCTGCCGATCACGTTCGGGGATGATATGGTATATAAAACTCTTCTGGATGATCAGACATTGGGGGAGTTCCTGCGGTTTCAGTGGGAAAACTGGACTTCACGGATCCTCATCGAGTTTGTGCTCCTGTCCGTGATCAAATATGATCTGCTGTGGCGCGTGCTGGACACGGTTTTTGTGGTGACATTGGGGACGATGTTGGGAAGGATCACGGAGGAAAAGCGATTTTCCTACGCTGTTCTGCTGCTTTACCCGTTTCACGAAATGGCCTCGGCAGGGTGGGTCAACACGACACTCAATTACCTCTGGCCACTGTGGAGCGGTATGTTGATCTTCGTGATGTACAAGAAATATATGACGGGGGAAAAGCTCCATTGGTCTGCGTATCTGTGGAGCATACCTGCCGTCTTATTTGCCTGTGATCAGGAACAGATGGCAGTTGTGATGCTGATCGTTACTGTCGGCATGATCGGCATCGGGATCAGCAGGAAGCGTTATCTGATGCCCTATGTGGATCTGATGTTTCTGTTAAATATAGCTTGTCTTGTCAAAATGTTTATATGCCCCGGCAATCAAGCGCGAAGTGTGACAGAGACCAGTATCCGGTATGCGGCGTTTTCTGAACTGTCGGTGTGGGATAAGATTTTTCTGGGAGTCTACAATGTGGAATCGACCTTTATCGCGAGACCGCATATCCTTTTTTTACCCATAACATTATTGCTGGCGTTTTTGGTGTTTCAGAAAACCGAAAGCGGATGGAAACGTGGGCTTGCAGCGGCGCCTGCAGCGATCACGATGGCGCATTGTGTGCTTGCGGAGAGTATGACGAAGTGGAACCGGATATTCTGGCGCTGTGAAGCGGAGGAGTTTGATCTGGAGGAGCTGGGGCTTTACCGCTTGCCGGTATGGCTGTTTTTCGGACTGGTTCTGTGTAGTCTGGTGTTTATCATGTATATATTGTGGAAGGAGCAGATAAGGCAGTTCTGGGCGGTGCTGATCCTGTGGGGGGCCGGACTGGCGTCGGCGGTTATGATGGGGTTTTCCCCGACAATGTTTGATTCCGGATCACGGACGATGCTGTTTTTCTGCTTTGCCATGATGACCGTGATCGGGATGTGCGTTCACCGGCACAAAGAGGTATTCCTGCGGCTGCCGCAGGATGTCAGACGGTTCTGGTATGGTGTGGGAGTGCTGTGGACAGGTGCCGGCGTGATCAATGAGCTGGTGTATATTGCGGGATTTATCAAGAATACGCAGTGAGGCAGAGTAAGGCAGAATGCGGGAATCTGCTGCAGGGCACGTGAGCTGGCATAGTGAAAAGATCCGCTTGGGGAAATGGTTTCAAAAACAGTGAGATGATTTTGGGAAATACAGTTGACAAATATTGCCGGATATTGTAATATAAAATTACTTCAAAAGTGCACATTTTGATCGATGATTCAAGATGAGATCAAGGGCATTTCGCCCGATAATTCCAGGTTTACAAATGATACGGAGTTGAATCACAAAAGACAGAAAGGAGAATTTTTATTGGCGGGGAGAAAAACAAAAGATGTTACGACGGGGATGATTCAATGGCATCCGGGGTTTGTAACGGGAATAGATTTAGATCTGAACAAGTATCGGAACGGAGTCGCTCTTGAAAGGGAGCACGGTCTGAATACGAAACCACTGCTGATCGATGTCCTGATCAGGAAAAAGGATGGTGTGAAAATTGAGGATAATGAAATCGGGAAGATATTCAGGCGATATAATATTGTGGAATATAAGTCACCGGACGACCACATGGATATTGATACCTATTATAAGGTGAATGGGTACGCCTGTCTGTTTAAGTCTTATGGGGAAAGGGTGGACGATATAAAAGATGAGGAGGTGACAATTTCGCTATTTCGTTATGCCAAGCCGCGGAGACTCTTCCGGTATTTTATCCAAAAAGGGATGGTTATATCCAATCCGTATCCTGGTATCTACTATGTGGAAGGGAAAACGTTGTTTCCCGTTCAGATTGTTGTTACAAAAGAGTTGGATATAGATAAGCATATTTGGTTGGTTGCTTTATCAGGGAAATTGACAAAGCAGCAGGTGAAAAAGATATTGGACAAGGCATCACAGCTTACCGGTGAAAGAGAAAAAAGACTTGCGGATTCTGTTTTACAGGTATGTGTTGCAGCAAACAGAACAATTGTTGAAAAACTAAAGGAGGAAAATCGTATGTGTCAGGCATTAGCAGAGATCATGGAACCGGAAATCAGACAGTGGAAGGCAGAAAGTATGGCGGAAGGCCGAGCGGAAGGCCGAGCGGTAGGCCGAGCAGAAGGCCGAGCGGAAGGCCGAGCGGAAGCACGTTCCGAAGATATCTCTATCGCTGTAAATATGCTGAGGGAGCTTGGTCAGACTGACGAAGCGATTAAGACAATTATTATTAAGGCGTATAGCTTGCTTGTAAATGAAGCAGAAAAGTATATGGGAGCCTGACGTCAATGTCTAAAATTGCAATGCGGAAAACTGCGCATATTGCAATCGCCTGACGAAAATGCTAAGATATTCTTGCATATTTTGTAAGTATAGCGTATTCGGAAGGATGAGATGGAACATGTTGTTGATTAAGAATGGATATTTGATCGATCCTGGAACAGGCAGAGAGCGCGAAGAGGATGTACTGATCGAGGGGAATAAGATCCGGAAAATCGGGAAGGCGGGAATTGATTTTGCAGTGCCGGCAGAGTGCCGCCTGATCGATGCAAAGGGGTTGATCGTGGCACCGGGGCTGGTGGATGTGCATGTACACTTCAGGGATCCTGGTTTCACACACAAGGAGGATATTTTTACCGGGGCGAAGGCTGCAGCAAAGGGCGGTTTCACAACGGTGGTACTGATGGCAAATACGAAACCGACGGTAGACAATGTAGAGACGCTTACCTATGTGCTGGA
>CADBNO010000074.1 GCA_902796105.1 uncultured Lachnospiraceae bacterium
ATACAAAAAATGTCGATAACATTATAATAGCCATATTGGGGAAAGAGGACAGTATAAGATATGGATATTATCGAGTATGAGCTCGGAGACATTGCGTTTGAAAAAATATTGAGGTGATTTTATGGGAATCAATGTTTTGCTTTTAGTTTGTGGGATTTTTTATGCTATTCTTTGCGTATTCAGCATCGTTACAGGATTGATGTATGCTAGTGGAAAAAAGGAACTGAACCCATTGGAGTTATCTGACAAGTTTATGAGCCGGTATACTGATCCTGATAAATTAAAACAGTTCACGATCAAGATGGGATGGGTCACATTCGTGGTGGGTATTGTTCAAGGCATTACATCTTTTGCAATTTTCCACCGTCACAGTGCGATTTATTATTGGATTGCTCTGGGATTTACGCTTTTTTCAATAGCTTCTGTCGCATGGAAACTGAAAGGAAAGATCAATGCTTTTCCGGTCCTAAAGTGTATTGCGTATACAGCAATTCTTATTGTGCTTCTATTTAGTGGTTCACGAACACAGTTTTTTGGTTGATATTGACAATGGAGATGAGAAAAATGATCATCAGAAAATATGTTGACCAGGATTTGTCTGAGATCATAAGGATTTGGAATGAAGTTGCGGAAGAAGGACGAGAAAGTCTTTGGACTCTATATATTACATCCAAACAATGTTGGAAGATGCAGTCATATCTGTAATGCGAGCTATAGAAAAATTCATTCAATTTCATTTAAAAGTTCCTGCCAGAAGAAAACAAGGAATATTTATTGGGGAAATTATAGTTAAACAAACAACTTTCCCCAAATATATAACGAATTCTTGCCTGTGGGTGGGAAAAGTGTTATATTCAGATCAACAAACTAAACCACATTTGCCGGCGCGGAATGTTATGAAGATTATAATCAGAAAAGAGAAAAAAGAACTTGAAATGAAAGGTCAAAGAAATCTGAACTTATTTGCGTCCATGGGAGGCGAAGGGGAGGAAAATTCATGCCTTAAAAAGCACATCCAAAACCATAGGAGCTTCGGTGATCGCCGAGGAGGCGTTGGTACTTGAGAATTCGGCAGATGAGCAGAATGGGGATGTTACAGGTAAGCTATATGCGGAATTTGATTGAGGAATACCGCAAAATGGTAAAGGATATCGAGACCATTATTAAGAGATGATTGCAGGGAGACGGACTATGAATGCACAGAAACTACAAAAAAATAAAGGGAATCGAGAAAGGGGCATGGCTCCGATTTTTGCGGCAGTAACTCTTAGTTTCCTTCTTGCAATCATCGTGTCTATTTACTCGCTTACGATGCTGGCAAGGGAGAATACAAAAGAGATTGACTCAATGCTCGCATACCGCATATATGACTCCATTTCCAGCAGTCTGAATGAACCAATCATTGTTTCAAAGACCATGGCTTGCGATGAGTTTCTGGAAGACTTTCTGATGAGTGAGGAGGAGATGGACGAACAGGAAGCTGTGGAAACAGTGAAACGATACCTTGCAAGTATAAAGAATGGATTGAAGTACGACTCTGCCTTTCTGGTATCGGAGAAGAGCCATAGATATTATACCTACGAGGGATTGAATAAGATTGTCGATCCTGAAAATGATGCACACGATGTATGGTATTCCCTTTTCATAGAAAAGGATAAGCCCTATGACCTTGATGTGGATGCTGACGAGGTGAATCACGGTCAATGGACGGTATTCGTTAATGCTCGTATAGAGGATGAGGAAGGAAAGCTGATCGGCGTTTGTGGTGTTGGAGTACAGATGACGAATCTGCAGGAGCTTTTTCAGGCTTCAGAGCAGGAGTATGGGGTCAAGATCAACCTTGTGGACAAGAACGGTCTGGTTCAGGTGGATACGGAAGATATCAATATTGAAAACGCATGGTTGGATGATGAAATCATAAGCAAAAATGAAACAGATGAATATGTGTATCGGACTACAGATGAAGGGGAATTTGCCGTAACAAAGTATGTTGAATATCTCGGATGGTATCTTGTGGTCAGAAGCGCTCCCACAGCCATAAGCAGGGAATTTGTAAATATTATTCTACTGAATATTTCATTGTTTCTGATTGTGATGGCAGTGTTGATCTTTACGGTCGCAGTCATATTAAAGCGAACCAAAAAGGAGCGGGATGACAGGGAAAAGCTTCTTATCGTATCAGAGAGGGCGGTTGCTGCCAGTGAGGCAAAATCTTCATTTCTCTCCTGTATGTCCCATGAGATCCGGACACCGATCAATGCGGTGCTTGGAATGAATGAAATGATCTTAAGAGAGACAGAGGACGAGAGAATACGGGAATATTCTTCCAATATACAGAATGCAGGAAGGACGCTTTTGTACCTGATCAACAGTATTCTTGATTTTTCAAAGATTGAAGAAGGCAAGATGGAGATCGTGCCGGTTCAATATGATACGTCATCAGTCATCAACAATCTGGTTGTTTCGGTCATGGAGCGGGCAAAGACTAAGAATCTTGAGTTTATAACAGAGATAGACGAGATGTTGCCCGCTATCATGCTGGGGGATGATGTGCGATTGTCTCAGGTCATTATGAACCTGCTCACCAATGCGGTGAAATATACAGAAAAAGGGTATGTACGCTTTATCTTTCGGACGGAGGAACGCTTTGATAGAGAGATCCGATTATATATCGCTGTAGAAGATACCGGGATAGGAATACGGGAGGAAGATATGTCTAAACTATTCCAGTCCTTTGAGCGGCTGGACGAGGTGAAGAATCATAGTATTGAGGGAACCGGGCTTGGTATGTCCATCGTTGTCAATCTGCTGAAGCTGATGGATAGCGAGATCCATGTGGACAGCGAATACGGAAAAGGTTCAAAATTCTGGTTTGTGATCAGTCAGAAGGTTGTGGATGATACTCCTATCGGAGATTATTCCAAGCGGCTTGCGGCAAGCCGAAAAAAAGGAATGACAAAATCGCTTCATGCCTCATTCGCAAAAGTGTTGGTGGTGGATGATAATGAAATGAATCTGAAAGTAGCAAAGAATCTGCTAGGCCTTTTTGGAATATGCCCGGAAATAACTGACTCCGGCTATGGGGCAATAGATATGATAAAGGAGAAACAATACGATTTAATCTTTTTAGATCACATGATGCCAAAGATGGACGGAAAAGAGACGCTTGGCAGAATGAAAACAGAGGGGCTTCTACCGGGGAATACAAAGGTAATAGCGCTTACTGCCAATGCGGTGAACGGGGCAAGGAAAAATTATCTTGAGGCAGGATTTGATGATTATCTCTCAAAGCCTATAGAAGTTAAACAGTTGGAGGAGATACTTATAAAATGGCTTCCGGAGAATCTTTTGGAGAGAGAAGCGGATGAAAAAATCACAGAAACGGAAGCTCCGTTGGAAGAAACATCCGATGAAATTATGGAGTTCCTGCCGGATGAGGATAAAAACGAATCAAAAGGCGAGCTATTGCAGGATACAGAGATTTTGATACAGGAACTTGAAGATAAGGGACTTAAAACAAGCTCCGCTATGATCTTCTGTGGTGGCGATATTAGCTTTTATAGGGAACTTCTTTCGGATTATGTGAGAGTGTTTCCGGATAAGAAAAAGGAACTGGACGAGTGTCTTGCTGCGGGAGACTTAAAGGGATTTGAGGTAAGGATCCATGCGTTCAAAAGCACCTCAAAAACCATAGGCGCTTTTGAACTTGCAGAAAGGGCATTCATGCTTGAGAAGGCGGCAGAAAATAGTGACATCTTTAGTATAAGGGAAGCATATCCTGATTTTGCAATGCAATGTGAGAAATTGACGCAAGCAATAACACAGGTACTTCATACGGTATAAATATACCGATATGCAAGGATGCCTCTGCTTATGGCATATTCTCTGATAGGAGAATTTTTTTGATGATCAGACTGGTGCTAAAAAAGGTAATCAAAAAGGTAATCAAAACACCCAAAAAGTAATCAAGATTTTAGAAATGAGAAAACCCCGAAAGCCTTGTAAATAAAGGGTTTCGGGGCTATTTAACCAGTGGAAGCAAGGAGGCTCGAACCCTTTGAAAAAGTTATAAGAGCCCCATATTTACGCTATTTTTAAATTTTCGTGGTGCATTCGTGGTGCATTTTACAATTTGATTTTATTATCTGCGCAGAATTTGCGGAAGTTCTCCCTGCATTCTTCAGAATCATCCAGGTCAAACAGTCCCAGATAGAATTTATACTTTGGCGGCATTTTCTCTCCGCTGGTTACCTCTGCAAAATACTCGTCTATCTTATCATCCACGGCCACGCGCTCCGGCGCGAAAGTCTGCTGATACACAGATTTCATAATATTGTCCGAATGCCAGCCACCGCGATCCTGGGCATATTTGTCCGGGACATGGAGCTGTGTCATGACAGAAGCGCTCACATGGCGCAGATCATGAAACGTCATGTGCGGAATGCCGGCTTTTTTCACCTGCCTGGCAAAGCGCTTGGACAAGGCGGCGCCGGACATGGGGATCAGGCGGTCACCATCAACTTTATCGATCAGGTCTTTGATATAGGCAGGTAGCCGCAGTGTGCGATTCCGCTTCGGCTGCTTGCCCTGCGCCTTGACAACAGGTTGGTTATGTTCGTCCATGACGATTACTTCCGCCACTGTGATATACAGCCCGTCTGTAGAGATGGATTTGGACTTTGTAAGCCCGATCACTTCCGAGGCGGAAAAGGACAGCCACATGGCCAGCAGAACTGCCAGTTCCGTGTCAGTACCCTTGACCATATTAAAGATCACATCCGGAGTGGATAGATCATGCTTTGGGGTTGCAACCTGCGGCAGATGGACCGTAGTATCGATATTTTTGGCATAGAGCTTGATCACGGTCTGGATCAGCTCATATTCAACGACCACAGTTTTGGCCGATATGGTGCCGGATCCTTTTTTCTTTTTGGGACGTTTCGCTTCATCATTCACGGCCTGGCGGAGAGTATCGTTTGTAATGCTGGCCAGCTGTTGGTGCATGATGCCGGGGAAAGCGTTCCGCTGGATCTTTCGATATCCCGCAAGCGTGGACGGTGAAAGCAGAGCATCCACGCTCTGGATGTATTTGTCGATAGCCTCATATAGAGTCATGGCAGCAGGCTTGGAATAGCTCTGCTTATCCGCCTTGATCCTGGCGCGTTCTTGATCCGCCTCACGGGCAGAGGATGCCGTCACGGAAATATAGATCCGCTTCTTCTTGGGTTTGCCAGTCTTTGGATCAATAACGGGCTTGCCGGAGGAATCCAGAACC
>CADBNO010000075.1 GCA_902796105.1 uncultured Lachnospiraceae bacterium
AACCTATCATACCCCGTCATGTCTGGCGTTGTCTGCCCTCTACTGCGGTGCATCATGGATCAACTGATTCAGGAAATTCCACTGTGAAGATCCCTCTGAATATATGCCCTGGTTCAGGATCTGTTCCGCAAGCTGATAAATACTGCGCGCACGGATCGGACCATAGACCGTGGTGGTCGTGCCGTCTTTCTCCAGAACAGCATAACCCCGGAAGGCAAATTCTGTCTTATACTGATCAGCCGGAAGCCCTACCAATACAGCGGTAAACCGGTTTCTGCCGTCCACTGTCTCATATACCTTGTCTACGAAGGCGCCGTTCGTGTCAGTGCCATAGGAAACGCCGGCCGCTACCTTTGCCGCGCCCTTGACCATAGGGTTCTCGCCGCGGTTGGCATTGTTCATGACAAGCGTTCCGTATTCTTTTAACTTGTACCCGTTGATCCCGTCCCCTGTCAATCCCGCCTTTACGTCTGCGGAAATACCGGTCTTACAGCGAATTCCGCTCTTTCCCACGATCCGGATGGAAAAACCGTGATAGGTCAGAAGATCCTGAAGCGCCGGCTGTTCAGTTGCTGTATAAACGCCGCCTGCATATTGTAACGTCCACAGATACATGCCTGTGGGTATACCGTTATTATATTTATAAACCACTGCATTTGTCAAATTCTCACCGGGCGCCTGGACAACATAATATCCGTTACGGGAAACCGCACTGTACTCCACGCCATCCAGCCAGACTGCCGTGTCATATCCACTCGGTATCTTCAGCACCACATTAGTTGATGATGTCGGCACAGGACTTGCCTGCTCCGGCATATTCTCATACACCGGGATTTTGAAGACAAATACACTCTCCAGCGCATTTGCACTGGCATAGAGCTTACGCATACTCGCCGCTTCACTGGTAGGCGCCGAGATATTCTGCATATACTGATGTCCGTAAGTTGAATTGGTCGTCACGTTAAATTTCTGCAGATACAGCGTATCCTGTCCGCGCCCGATATAGTTTTTGGAAATCGTATCCGCGCCGCCATAAATGGAATAATAGGCATTGTTCCAGCCATGCTCGCTGGCATATTTCAAGCCGTTTTCAATATATTGCTGATCCGATTCGCCGGTAGCTCCAACGTTAAAGTAATTATAATATCCCTCATACCCGGGATAATTGCCGGAGATCAAAGGCGATGTGCCGGCACCCTGTTCCTGATAGATACGGGAAGCCAGATGATACGGGCTGACATTTTTCTCTGCGCCGGTTGCCTGAATGATCCTGGCAAATGTCATGTCGGTTCCGGGAGCCTTCTGGCTGTTGTTCATAAAGGTATTCTGCAAAAAGGAATCCAATGCTGCTTCTGTGTGATAGCTTTCATTGTATGTCAGCTGTTCAAACTGAAAGATCGCACTGTCCTTCAAGCTGTTGCGCGGGTCCATATACAGGCGAAGCGCCGCCTCGGTCGCATAATACCAGCTGCTGTTGTCATAAGACCACTCTTTGTAGCATGCCGGCAGCGAAGAATGCACCAGACTCTTGCCTCCTATGATCTCATTTGCGATCGCCGTGTTCCAGTCAATGCCCGTATTCATGGGCACAAAGATCCACGCAGGATGCGCCTCCTTCAAGGCAACAAGTGCCTCCTTATAGCTGTCCGGAAACTGTTCGATATCCGGATAAAAGGTCGAAATTCCCAATACTTTGGACGGCTTTTGATCCTGCTGCTCCAACACAGCATTTAACCGGTCCATCCAATCCAGAAACCGTTCATCTGAAGTGACAATATTTCCGGCAGGAACAAACCCATGGTATTTGATATCATGGTCATAAAGACTGACATACAACCACAGATCCCGGATATTGTATGTATCGCTTTCGGCATTCTCAGCGTTCTCAGCATTCCCGACGTTCTCGGCCTCGCCGGCTCCCCCGCCGTTCCCGGTATTTCCGCCGTCCGGCAACTCAAATTCCGCGCCCTCGATCATCACCGTCTGGCCGCAGGAAACAGTGACCACCGAATCGCTTTCCTCCGCCGCCTCCTCACACAGCGTGATCTGAGAGGTAAGGTAAACCAGAGAAAGGATTGGCTGCTCCTCGGCCATAGTGCGCAATTCCGCCTCCAGGCCGGCGATTGCCTGCGTCGTGCCCGTACCTGCCTGTGCTGCCGCCTCCGTCTGCGCCGTCTGCCCTGCCTGTGCTGTCGCCCCTGTCTGCGCCGTCTGCCCAGCCTGCATCTGCTGTGTCGTCTGCCCTGCCTGCGTTGCTCCCTCCGCCTGCGCCTGCTGCGTCGCCTGCCCGGTCTGTACTTCCTGCGCTGCCGCCTCCGTCTGCTGCGTTGTCTGTTCAGCATCAGATCCGGAAACCGTCACATCACCGGCCTCCACCTCATTTTGCGCCAGCACCGCAACCGGCTTTCCCATCATAAGCATATTTAAGATCAAACCATAGACAAGAATTTTCTTCCCTATCTTTTTCATCATAAATCAATCACCCATTTCGTATATTTTGCGAATGCTCTCCTCAAGCGAATAACGGCAATACCCGTCAAATGTTCTCCGGCTCAATGCCTGATCTATCGTCAAGGATCCAAACGCTTTGTTCGTAAGCCTTCCGATCTTGCCGGGACACTTTGCTGCCAGCCGCACCAAAGGATCCAACAGCTTACAGGGTAAAATGCGCTTTCCGGAAGCATCGCCGATGGCCTTTACCATGTCCCATGTTGATGTATACATTTCGTTCTGCGGAAAAAAAATCCCCCCTTCTCCGCTCTCTGCCAAAAGCCGCAAAAACTCAGCCAGATGCTCCACATAGATCATGCTGCGTGCATTGGTCATAGTGGGAAAAACAGGCAGTTTTTCCGCCATTTTCTTCAGCATAGGGAAATTTCCTTTACTGCCGCGACCGTACACCATTGGCGTACGCAGGATTGCCACGTGAAAATGATCATCTTCCAATTCCCTCAGTCTTTGTTCAGCCTGCCATTTACTGTTGCCATAGAAATTGGACGGCCTCGGCATGGTTTCTTCCGTAATATGCTTTGAAGCGCCGACCGGTGCACTTTCGCCATAGACGATCACGCTGCTCATGTAAACAAATTGCTTCACGCCATCCCGTTTGGCCTTCAAAGCCGTCTCCACAGCCAGGTCACAGTTGACCGCATAATATTGCTTCTTATCCTCTTCGCTCGCTTTCCCCACATCTGCATGTGCAATACCGGCCATATGAAAAAGAGAATCATACTCTGCGAACGAAATATTCTGCCAGTCGTTTCCGCGCAGCGAGATCCGCTCCACACGATAATACTCCCTGCCCTGCGCGGCATTATAGTTGTGCAGATAGCGGTCTGTGCTTTTGCCCAGATAACTATTCTGCCCTGTGATCAGTATCCTGATCGGTTTTCGTTGATCCTGCATACTGTGTACCACCCTCCACAACGCCGTCTGCTCTCAGCACACTGAGAAATGTCGCAAAAAAGCATCTCAGATCCATAAGTGGTCCCATTTTCCGGACGTACTCTCCGTCAAATTTCGCCTTCACCGGGATCTCCAATTCATCCCGTCCGTTGATCTGTGCCCACCCGGTAAGCCCCGGCCGGATATCGTTTGCTCCATATTTATCGCGCTCTGCGATAAGGTCATACTGATTCCAAAGCGCCGGCCTCGGCCCTACGATCGCCATATCCCCCTTCAGGATATTGATGATCTGCGGCAACTCATCGAGACTGGTCCGTCTCAGAAGCTTTCCGACCCTTGTAATATACTGTTCCGGATTCTGCAGCAAATGCGTCGGCATATCCTTCGGCGTGTCGATCCGCATCGTGCGGAATTTCAGGATATAAAAATGGCTCTTGTGTATGCCGACCCGCTTCTGTTTGAACAAAACCGGTCCTCTGGAATCGATCTTGATCGCGATCACAAGGATCAGGAATAAGGGGGACAAAAGGATCAGTCCCAAGAAAGCCATAACCCTGTCCACTATATTTTTAATTCGGATATACATCTTCGTATTTCCTCCGTCCGATCCGCCCGCCTACATATTCCCGTCATTTTCAGATCCATAATGATATGTGGGGACGATCTCTTTGATCAAAGGTCTGATATCTTGCTCTTCCTTGTCCACAGCATCCCGGAGCCGCTCCAACTGATTCTCAAAAAGTGCCTCGTCGAACTCAATCGGCTTTCCGATATAGATCATCTTATTCGTCGTTTGCTTCAGCCCCTCTTCATTCATGAGCAGCTCTTCATACATCTTTTCCCCGGGTCGGAGGCCTATATATTCAATATTGATATCTTCACCGACCTTATAACCGGAGAGCTGGATCAGGTTCTTTGCCAGATCCACGATCTTCATGGGCTCACCCATGTCAAGGACAAAGATCTCGCCGCCCTTCGCATAAGCCCCGGCCTGAAGCACCAGGGATACCGCCTCCGGAATGGTCATGAAATAGCGGATGATATCCGGACTGGTCACCGTGACCGGACCGCCCATTTCAATCTGCTTCTTGAATAACGGGATCACGCTGCCGTTGCTGCCGAGCACATTACCGAAACGTACCGCCACAAATTCCGTTTTGGATTTTTTATTTAACGTCTGGATCACCATCTCGCAGATCCGTTTGCTGGCTCCCATCACGTTCGTCGGATTCACGGCTTTGTCCGTCGAGATCAGCACAAACCGCTTAACGCCGTAATGATCGGCAGCCTCCGCAACTTTCAAGGTGCCCAGCACATTATTCTTGATTGCTTCATGCGGACTGGACTCCATCAGCGGCACATGCTTGTGCGCTGCGGCATGATACACAATGTCCGGTTTATATGTGCTGAACAGATAATTGACACGCGAAGTGTTCCGTATCGATCCGATAAGTACCACAATGTCTGTGTCCGGGTGGTTTCGCATAAGCTCCTGTTGGATCTCGTACGCACTGTTTTCATAAATATCAAAAATGATCAGACGCTTCGGCGAATGATTCGCGATCTGCCGGCAGAGCTCACTTCCGATAGAGCCTCCCCCTCCGGTCACCAGTATCGTTTTGCCCTGTACATAGTTGAGGATCTCGTCCACATTGACTTCGATCGGATCACGTCCGAGCAAGTCCTCGATCTGCACTTCCCGCAGATTGGAAACACTCACATCACCGCTGATCAGCTGATACATTCCCGGCAGGATCCGCAGATGGCATCCCGTTTCCTTACAGATTTCCACGATCGGTTTGATCGTCTGTCTGCTTGCCGAAGGGATCGCAATAACAATCTCATCCACCGCATACTTTTCCACATTGTCAAGAATAGTGTCCCTGCCGCCGACAATGGGAACGCCTCGCAGATACTTCCCATGACATCCCGGATTATCGTCGATCACACAAACCACCTTCAAATGCAGATAATAGTTTGTCTCAATTTCCTTGATGATAGAATTTCCCGCCGCGCCTCCACCGATGATCATACAATTCTGCATAGTCTTGCGATGTGTATAATCCAACCGCCTCTTCTGCAGGATCCGCAGGAAACGATACCCAAACCTCTCTCCACAGGTAAAGAGCAGCATGAACAGCCCATAATAAAACGGAAAACTGGTCGGAAGTTTCACCTTCATTATAAGGCAAAAGACCGGTACTGCCACCGCACAAATAATAACAGCAATCCCATTGTTTACCATTTCCGTGTCGGATGCATACCGCCACACACTGTTGTAAAGCCGCAGCAGATGAAAGCTAAACAGCATGAACAACACATTCGGCAAATAGATCACCAGTGCTGCCACCCAAAACTCCCTCGGCACATCCATAAAATGAAAATCATAACGCACATATAAAGACAACATTTCCGCAAGGAACACGGAAAAAATATCTCCCATTGTCAATAAAACAAGTCTGGTCAACGGTATCTGCAGGAATCCGACCCTGATATCGTTGAAACTTTTGTTCTTTTTCATGCTATTTCTCCAGTTATTTCCGGACAGTTCTCTCGTCCCGGTTATTTTTGTTTCTCCCCGTCTTCTTGTCCCTGTCTTTTCTTTTTTATCTTTTCTTTTTTATCTTTTCTTTTCGTGAGCCTTTCCCTGATCTCGGACATGCCCTTTTGCCTGTTCTCTGACCCGCTTCCTCTCATCGATCTTTTTCTGATATTCAGGAACGAACTCCGTGATCCCGTTCTCGTTTACCATTTCCAACGCCATATATCTGTCCGTTTCAAGCGGCATGTCTTTCTTCCGCAGCGAGTTCTTGACCGCCTGCTTGATCCAGGCATAGATGACCGCAAAGATCGGCACACCGATGATCATCCCCAGCACACCGAAAGCCCCGCCGAACAAAGTAATGGCAAAGATCACCCAGAATCCGCTCAATCCTGTAGACTCCCCCAGGATCTTCGGTCCCAGAATATTTCCGTCAAACTGCTGCAAAATGATGATAAAGATCACAAAGTACAGCATGTTCTGCGGATGGATCGGGTCTACCAAAAGGATCAGGATCGCCGTAGGCACCGCACCGATCGCCGGACCGAAAAACGGAATGATGTTTGTCACGCCGATGATCACGCTGACCAAAGCCGCATACGGCGTACGCAAAATCGTTGTCCCGATAAAGCAGAGTAATCCGATGATCACAGAGTCCAGGACCTTTCCGCTGAGAAAACCAATAAAGGTCTTGTGCGTAAAACGACAGGTTTTGATAATAGTGTTCGCCGTTTCCCGGGAAAAAAATGCATAAACCACCTTTTTGGCCTGTCCGACAAATTTTTCCTTGCCGACCAATAAATAGATTGATATGATCAGACCGACCACGAGATCGAACATCACGCCGATCACATTGATCACGCCAAGCGAGATTTTTTTCAGGATCTCCCCGCCGGTAGACAAAGATAACACTTTCTCATTCAGCCATGTCTCAAAGTCTCCGGAATACTGGTTCACCGTTCTGATCAGATAATTGCCGATATCCGGATTATCCTGCAGCAGCTTATTGATCACATTCGTTGCGTTCTCAATATATGTATCATAGTTTGACACCAGATTAGAAACACTCGGCACGATCTGCGACACAAACATGGAGATTACCGCATATATGACCAGACAGAACAAAAGCATGGTGATCAGTACACTCACCACTCTGCTGAAGGTCTTGCGCTTTTCCTCTGTCTTGAAGGAAACCTTGCGCGACAATGGCAGGATGAATCGATATTCGATCTGATTCATCGCCGGCGTCAGCACATAAGCCATCACAAATCCATAGACGATCGGCATCAGAATGTTTATGATTTTCTTCAAAGCAGCCGTTATATTTGCGCCATGAAACATAAAGTAATAAAACACAATACTTGCCACTACGACACAGAAAAGCGTAAATCCCCATCTGACATATCGATTATTCAAGTGCAGTTTCATAAATCAGACCTCCGGAAAAATATAAAAAAAATCTGTCTTGTGAAAAAAGAATATATTTTCCCACTATTTCTATAATACAACGAAATGGACATCACCACAAGTATTTTCGGTTGTACATATAACAAAAATGAGGTAAAATGTAACCGTAAAAGATTTTATACAAGCATGAACAACGAGGATAATAAGGTGAAACTACAACAATTATACAGTTTTGTGCGGCGTGCAGTCGATGATTACAACATGATCGAGGAAGGGGATAAGATCGCCATCGGGATTTCCGGCGGCAAAGACAGTCTCACACTGCTCTATGCCCTTCATGGCTTGATGCGCTTCTATCCAAACCACTTCCAGATCCACGCCATCACCGTAGATCTCGGTTTTGATAACCTGAACCTGGATAAGATCCGCGAACTCTGCGAAGAGCTGCAGGTTCCCTACACCATACTCAAGACCGATATCGCCCAGATTGTGTTTGAGGAACGCAAGGAAAGCAGCCCCTGCTCTCTCTGTGCCAAAATGCGAAAGGGAGCTTTGAATCAGGCCATCAAAGAAGCCGGATGCAATAAAGTCGCCTATGCCCACCACAAAGATGACGTCGTGGAGACCATGATGATGTCGCTGATCTACGAGGGACGTTTTCACACCTTCTCCCCTGTCACTTATCTGGACCGGACTGATCTGAAAGTGATCCGTCCTTTGATCTATGTCAACGAGGCCGACGTGATCGGTTTTGTACACAAATACAACGTTCCGGTTGTCAAAAGTCCGTGCCCCGTAGACGGATATACCAAACGCGAATATGTAAAAAATCTGCTCAAACAGATCAACACAGATGCCCCCGGCGTAAAAAATCGTATGTTTACCGCTATCTGCAGCGGTAATCTGAAAGGTTGGGAAGAAAAAGATGGCCGTACTGGACAAAAATAATTACCATGATGAACAGAATAAGAACAACGTATTAAAGCTCAGGGAAGTTCTGACCACACTGCCCGAATTCTGCAAAACATTTTTTCGCGGCATAGAAGCATATACTTCCACCCGGACCCGACTGGCATACGCCTATGATATCCGGCTCTTTTTTGAATTCCTTCACGAAAAGAATGCTGTCTGTTCCAAAATGGAGATCGAACAATATCCCCTGTCTCTGTTAGATCAGATCACGCGGCTCGATATTGAAGAATACATGGAGTATCTCTCTCTGTACCAAAAGGACGGGCACGAGATCACCAATGATGAACGGGGAAGAGCCAGAAAGCTGTCTTCTCTCCGCAGTTTTTATCGGTATTTCTTCCAGAACGAGTTGATCGAGACCAATCCGGCCGCCCTGGTTCCCCTGCCCAAGCGACACGAAAAAGAGATCATACGGCTGGAACCCAACGAAGTCGCTATTCTTTTGGATCAGGTTGAAGCCGGAACAAAACTGACAAACAAGGAACTGGAGTATCACAAAAAGACCAAGCTACGAGATGTCGCACTTCTCACACTGCTCCTGGGCACCGGTATCCGCGTGTCGGAATGCGTGGGAATAGACATACCGGACATCAATTTCGATGAAGGCGCCCTGAAGATCCGCCGCAAGGGCGGTTACGAGACCGTCCTCTATTTTGGGGAAGAGGTCGAAACAGCGCTGCTGGACTATCTGGAAGAACGCGAGAACATCATCCCGGCTGAGGGACACGAGAACGCGCTCTTTCTTTCCCTGCAGAACCGCCGCATGGCAGTACGATCTGTCGAAAATCTGGTAAAGAAATATGCCTCCCGGGTAACCAGCTTAAAAAAGATCACTCCGCACAAACTGCGCAGTACATATGGTACTAATCTGTACAAAGAAACCGGCGACATCTATCTGGTCGCTGATGTACTCGGACACAAGGATGTAAACACCACCCGGAAACACTATGCTGCCATCGAGCAGGACAGCCGCAGGCGGGCAGCCAAAGCCATTCAGCTCAGAGAGCCGCGCGACGATTGATCCGTTCCCAACACCGCCATGACACAAATACGGCGAAAAGGCAGCAAATTCCTGTTTACTCTTATTTATCTCACGAACTCTGTCGAATAATACGGAACCACAATCCTCTGTCCCGAACGTATATCCGATCCGTCATACAGATTGTTGATCGAACACACTTCATCGATGTAGGCCTGCTTATTCTTGTACTGGGAATAATCCACATAACGATCCGAAATCGTCCAAAGGCTTTCTCCGCTCTTAACGACCACATCCGTATAATATTTATAGGCAACCGGTGTGCTGGCATCGTTTGCTCTCGCCGTAAAGGAATGATACGAACACACAAAGCCAAAGACAAGGAGTACTGTTGCCATCATGGCTAACATTCTCTTCCTCTGCTCTCTCTGTCTGCGGAGCTTTCTCTTATACGCTCTCAGCTCCCGATCTGTCATATCGTATACCCTCTTTGTGCTTTTCATAATATTCCTCCCTTAAGCAGTGCTGAAAGATTTCCAACAGCCATCTCCAAGCCTTCTGCAAACGCGAAACGTTTGTTCGCAAACATCTGTTCTATTCGCATTATATCGAACATATTTTCTTTTGTCAACAGAAAAATCGAACATATTTTTGGAATATATGTTTGCTTTTTTAAATTTTATATGATATAATCGATACAGAACGAACCTCAGTTCATCTTGTTTATTCAGAAACCGAGGTTCCGATCACCAATATTTGAATCAGTATACGGAGGTATCAAGATGCCCGGCAAGATTACACCGAAGCAACAGGAAATTCTAGACTATATCAAAGATGAAATTTTGAAAAAGGGATATCCCCCGACTGTACGCGAGATTTGTGAGACAGTGAACCTGCGCTCCACTTCTTCCGTACATTCTCATTTGGAAACCCTTGAAAAGAACGGCTATATCCGCCGGGATCCGACCAAGCCCCGCGCCATAGAGATCTGTGACGACTCGTTCCAGATGGTGCGCACAGATATGATCAGCATCCCCGTAGTCGGAAATGTCGCTGCCGGTCAGCCGATCTTTGCCGAAGAAAACATTCAGGAATATTTTCCCGTACCGGCCGACATGGTACCCAAGGGCGACTCCTTCGTTCTGAATGTACGCGGCGATTCCATGATCAATGCCGGGATCTTTAACGGCGACCGCGTGTTTGTGCACGCCTGCAACACCGCAAACAACGGAAGCATTGTCGTTGCACTGATCGATGATTCCGCTACGGTAAAGACCTTTTATCGCGAAAACGGTCACATCCGCCTGCAGCCGGAAAACGACACCATGGATCCTATAATCGTTGAAGATTGCCAGATTCTGGGCACTGTTTTCGGCGTATTCCGCTTCTACAAATAAGAAAATACGAATAAGACCTCAAAAACAAAGCCCCGGAGCCAGCATTCTGATATGCTCCGGGGCTTTTCTTCACTCGTCAGTTCTATCAACGCCTTTCCACACTGCTTAGCGTATCCTTTCCGGTGATTTATAAAATATAATTAGTTTCGCAAATTCATTTAAATTAAAAGACATGGTTCAAACCATTGGTTAAAATTAAGTTACCACACAAAATCTACCAAAGATGTATGAACCATGTCCGACAACATTATAACACTTAACAGCGAACTAATCCACACCAAATTAAAGGATGATAGCGTAAACTTACTGTCAGTTGGAGAATCGCAGAGAATCCCTGCACACATCCGTGGTGCTGATGAGGTTACCCGCTGCATCATAGGTCATGCGGGTGGAGTTGCCCAGCTTGAATGGAGGCTAGGAATGAGATAATCCTCCTGCCCAGATAACTTCGACTACCATATCTTTATAAAAACCCTTGGTCATATTTTAATTTTCTTGGCCATACGTTATTCTCCCATTTCGCTTATTATGAAATGGGATATTAAAATTCTTGTATCATAAAAATGCCTAGCTGTAACATCCTCATCTAGGACATATTAGTAAATCCCTTTCAAAACATATAAATACAACTTGCAGATACCCTTCCGAAATTTCTTTCAGAAAGGCATCTGCACATTATATACAAATCAATATTTTGCTGATATTTTCTAAATTTTTTTGCAAAAGATTTAATAATTCTTATTTGAGAAACTGCAAAAATCATTTTTGGGAGCAAAACAATTTCACCTGTCTTAAATCATAAATCATTTCCCCATATTTTTTGTAGTCACGATAAAATATATCTTTTATAAAAGGTATCAAAACAAAAACAACCCCAGCGCACAGCAATATAATGACTATGTATTGAACAGTCGTATTTATTAATTCACTTAAATCAAGCAACTCGCTATATTTCTTTACCACATATATAATAACCGGAATGGTTACTGCTCCCAATGTTTTAAATGGTTTTTCGAATGGAGCTAAATAATCACATTTACTCTGAGCACGTATCGCCTCTTCTATCAATAAATCAATTGTTTCTTTATCGTTAATATCAATTTTATATTGATTTAGTATACTTATGATCAATTCCATTCTTTTTTGAGAATATGGCTTGTAGTATTTTTCAAGCATTATTTCAAGATTTTTCTTTTGAGAATCAATAATGAGAAATAATAATAACGTTATAAACATTAATGCAAATATGTATAAAACAAAATAACTATTAAGCGATGTCAAAACAAAAGCAAAAATTGCTTCAAAGAAAAATAAAACAGCAAATATTTTCCTATAAAAAGGGAGTTTTAGGAAAGGAATTTTATTCTTGATCCCCCTTAACCCTATTTCATAACTTGTAAACAAATCGCAAAATCTACTATATTCTTTTTTCATGATTTATACCTCTCTCGTATTTTTCTAGTTTCCAAAATATAATTCTGTCTGCATAAACCTATTGCACTCTGTATCCCTACGGAGTATACTGCTTGCTACAGGTTTTTTACAACTAAGTCCACTAGCATATTGAATTTTTCTTCGGCCTTTTTACCATTATATTGTGCCTCGGCTATCATTCTATCAGGAGCATTAACAAACGCGTTATAATAACGCGAAAAGCTATTCCACTGATTAATTATTGTATTGGCCTTATTTACTTCGTCTTTTTTCGAATACCTATAGAACTCCGCTTTGTAATAGATTTTTCGTAATCTAGATTCTGCTTTACTAACACTTTCATTTATTCGCATAGAATCTCCATTACGAATGGCTTCTCTGATGTCTACTAACACAAAATATAATTCGTTGTAGATATCTTTAAAAGAATTTTCTGCATCCTCGCTAGAATTCGTCAGTGTCTCTTCTAATACATTTTCCGCCTTTATCCATCCACCAGAAGGATAATCACTTATCACAGCACGTATTGCTAAAATAACCTTAGCCTTAAGGTTGTCCTTATTAGTCCAAAAGGCTATCTCCCGACCATTTGATACTTTTTTCCTGAATTTATTTAACCGTAAGCGCATAGTTTCGGGGTATACCCCGATTTTTATCCCGAAACCGTAGCTAACAGTTTCGGGATGCAAGCGTTTTACTCTGTTTTGTTCTTGCAAAGTGCCTGAACAGTCTCGCTCCAAGGAGCAAGGTTTGCTAACTGATCATCTGTCATCTCCTTGCTGGGTCTGTTCTCCAGCAGGAACTTGAGATACTCATACAGATTCAGATCGTATGCCTTTGCCATCTCAACGATGGTGAGATACAGGGCATTCGCGGTGGCTCCATCCGGCGTATCGGAGAAAAGCCAGTTCCGTCTTCCGACTGTTACGGGGCGGATTGAGTTCTCACTTAAGTTATTGCTCAGACTGCAGCGGCCATCCTCAAGGTAGGTCATCATGAAGTCCTTGCGGTTACGCACATAGGCAAGTGCCTTCTTCAACTTGGCATTGCTTCCGGGTGTGGTCTGTTCCGCCCACGCCAAAAAGCCCTCAAGGACCGGTTTCTGGTCTTTGAGTCGTCGGTTGTAGATCTGCTTGTGCAACAGCCCCTTTTCTTTGTAGGATCGCTCATAAGCAAAGAGCTTATCGCAGTACAGGACACCCTGCATGGCAGGATTGGTATAATCCTTTTCCATCCCCCTGGGGACTGCCTCCAGAAAATATCTCCGGATGTGGGCAAAACAACAGCAGCGGTTTGTTTCTTTCACTTTGTTGTAGCCCTGGTAGCCATCCGCCATGAGATAGAATCCCGGTTCGATCCCTTCGAGGAATTCCTTGGCATTTTCGCCTGCCCTTGTAGGAGTGTAGTTGAAGAGGATAATCGGATCCAGTCCATCCTCGCCCGTGCGCACTACCCAGAAATAGGATTTTGTCTGTGCACGTCGCCCGTCCTCTTTCAATACCTGGACCGGTGTCTCATCCATCATCAGGAAACGGCGTTTCAGCAGTTCCCGGTGAAGATAGTCATACAGCGGCTGCAGGTACTTTTGTCCGGCAGTTATGGCCCACTTGGCCATCGATGTGCGCCCTATCGGTGCACCCAACTGCAGGAAATCCTGCTCCTGCCGGTATAGTGGCACGTATAGTGCATATTTACGGTAAAGGATATAGGCAAGCAGGGATTCCGAAACATAACTTCCTGCGATCAGAGCAGCCTTCCCGTTATCTTTGATAAACTGCGGTTCTTCCGTGTCCTTGCATTTGGGACATCCATACGTGATTGCCACATACTCGACACGTTCCAGCTTGGGCAGTGTACATACGATCTCGCTGCGGATCACTTCCGTGCCGATCGGCACCATCTGTGTGCCGCATAGCGAACAGATCTTATCTTCATCAGTGAGCGTATCCACGACGACCTGTCTGGTCGGGATATCCTTGAACTGCTCCTTCAGCGTGGGTTTTTTCTTACGGGATTTCTTTTCCAGCGGAACGATCTCCGGGTCTATAAGCTCGGCAGGCTTTTCATCTTCTGCAAGATCATCGAAAAGTTTTAACTGCCCTTCGATGTCAACGTTTCTCTGTTCGCTGGAGGAACCGAAAAGCTTACGCCGAAACCATGCCAATTCAGCCTTGAGATTATCATTCTCTGCCTGCTGTTTTGCGATCGTTTCGTTCAGGGTTTTGATCGTGGTATTCAGTTGTGAGATCATATCCTTCAACTCAATGAGCTGAAGATCCCTGCTGTTTGCCGCCATGTTTTGCTCCTTTGTTCACTATAAAAAGTATAGCACAAAACGGGCAGAAAATCCAGTAAATTCAAGGGATTGCGACACTTTTGGCACCACATTTTCAGGCTGTTTTCAATGCTTTTGGCTGTTCGATCTCAAGCCCGGACATCAGCCAATCAAACTGTTGCCAGGTGATCGGTTTGACCTCACTTTTATTCCTCGGCCAGCGGTAACGGCCCTGTACAACATCAAGCCGTTTATAGAGCAGGACGAATCCATCCGGTTCTTTGAGCAGGACTTTGATGCGGTCACACCGCTTGCCACAGAAAAGATATATGGAGCGTCCGTCCGGTTCGGTCTTCAGCTGCTGCATGATCACTGCGCACAGACCGTCTATTGACTTACGCATATCGGTATAGCCTGTGATCACATAAATGTTCATTGCAGATGAGATGTCACCCAGCATAGGCGGCACCTCCCAGCATATATCGGAGCACGGTCTCGACCAGTTCCCTGTCCGCATTCTGAAACAGCCGGATAGTCGCATTTCCAGTAGATACTTCCATAGTCGGAGTTGGCGGTTCCAGTTCCAGAGGTGCATTGCCTGCAGGATCTATTCTGGCAGGGATCATTGTGCTTACCTGATGGTCAGGGATCAGGGCTACTTTTACAACCTCCTGGCAGTTCTCGATCGGAGTATTGTGTTCTGTTTCAGCCGCAGGGATAGAGTATCCTCTTTTGCGCAGCCGGCTGATCCAGTTATAAAATGTTCCGGGGTTGATGTCATGCATCTGGCACCACTGGTAATCAGACAGGCCGCTCTGACGGCATTCGGTGATGAGCCGGAACTGCTCATCCGGTGCGATACGTTTTGCTCTCATGTTGTTAGCCTCCCATTTGCAAAGTAAAATGCTTGCATCCTAGCAAACTTTGCTGAGTAAAATGCTTGCATTTCCTGCTAACAATTATAGAGTGATCAGCGGGTAAGCGAAAGCTACCCCGAAACTATGCGCTTAC
>CADBNO010000076.1 GCA_902796105.1 uncultured Lachnospiraceae bacterium
AGCGCAATGACTGCGATACTTACCGAAGTTACTGCAAAACAGAACAGCACAAATTTCCCATTCCAGGTCCTGGCAAAATCCTGATCTGCAAGATCCTTAAATACCAGTACCGGAAGCGCCGCCTTAAATACGAATTTATTCATCCAGGCTGCTGCCTTCTCATCCATCAGCCCGATCTTCCGGAACAGATAGCCCAACACCATCAGTGTAAAGATCGGTACGGTTGCATTTAAACTAAAAATCAGATTTTCCATTTTACCCTATCTGCAGCCTGTGCAGGATCCACCGCCGCGGTATATACAACTATGCCCCTTTTGAATAAAACGTATATGTTCCTTTCCCGTGATTTTTTGATTCATACATTGCTTTATCGACCTTTTCAAAAAGTGATGAACCATCCGTAGCGTCTTTTCCGCTTATAATACCAATGCTTACCGAGATTGGCGGCATCCCATCCTCTGTATTATTAAGCTCCTCATAGATGAGGGCAACCTTCGACTCGATCAATTCCCGGTGAAGATTACCGGAATGTACCAGAAATACGACAAACTCATCGCCGCCGATACGGCAGATACAATCATCATCACGAAATATTCTTCGCAGCACATTAACCACTTTGATCAACACCTTATCACCAGTCTCATGGCCGTAGGTATCATTAAACATCTTAAAATCATCGATATCAAAAAGCATCATATAGGTATTTTCAAGATCCAGACTGGATAACATATGCTCGTACCCTACACGGTTATAGGCCCCTGTGAGTTCATCATGAGATGCCTTGTAACTGAGCTTTTGCAGGCTTGACTTATTCTTCTCGTACATCTTATTATATACTTGAGCAAGGTACCTGAATTCTTCAGAGCCATATTCCGTGATGGGGAGATCTGCTTTGACCTGTTCGATTGCCCTGATAACCGGACTGATAGAATAATGGGTAGTCAGCCACATCATAAAGAATACCAGAACCGCCTCGATCAGGACCGCAATACGCGCAACCAGCAGTTCCCGGTTCAGTAAAGCGTATTCCGCTTCCTTAGTACTCTCCGCGAACTTATCCACCTCATTAAGACTCTCCTGCATCCCTTTGCGGATCCGGTCTTTCTGTGCATAATAGTCATCATTCAAAACCATTTCTGTCGCCTTCCACACCTTTTCCTCCGGGGACAGTGCACAGTCTTCGTCATTCAGGACAACATTTCTCAATATTTCCGGATATTCCTTATACCCTTTTGCTTCGATCACAAGCCGCATGGCATAGTATTCCTGATCCATCAGCCTGACTGAATTATCCATTGCCTCCTGCAGCTGCCGGAATGCCGCATCCGTTCGGCTGTCAGTTTTCATGATTTCGATCGCTTCTTCACGTCTTTTTGACTCAAAGGCTTCTTTGAAATACTGCTCCAGAAACGTAATGTCTCCACTTATCGTAAACCTTTGCACCTGTTCCGTCAGGAAATCCGAAGCATTCATAAGATCGTAAGCCGCCTTCTGCAGTTCCGAATGCAGCCGGACTGCTTCCTTTACTCTCTGAAAAGATCTCGTCAGACGATACGTCGAAAATACAACTGTTCCGGAAAAAACCACTATGACCATGACCAGCCAAAAATGCACTCTGCGATGTGATATTCCTTTTTTTGGAAAAACAGACATATATTCCTCCCTCCGGTCAGCCGATATCATCTTTTTTACGATCACAGCCGAAATCCGCATCCGTTCCCCGATACAACAGCACGATCTCGATCTAGCCCTTGCAAAATCTGCTGCAACGAGTTCTCCACATTCTCCGTCACATCTTTCACCAGCCCCACTGACGCCGCTGTTTTCTCCGCAGAATCCATCAAAGTCAGAGTCCTGCAGTTTACCTGTTCAACCAGCTTCGTCAGTTTGTCTGCCTCTTCGATCAGACGAGCGATAATTTCCTTAATATCCTAATTGTTTGTGTTGCTGTCATCCACTGTCGTTCTGGAATCCTCCGCCAACTTCTTGATCTCATCAGCTACCAAGACCAATCCGCGCCCTGCCTCCCCGGCACATGCAGCCTCGATAGAAGCATTCAATGCCAACAGATTGGTCTGTGTAGCGACTGCGATCACGTCCACGTTGTTCGTTTCCAGTTTATTCAAGCATAGGAAACATAATACCCCCGGTTGTTGGGATCATCGATCTCGTTCTTTTTCGCGATATACGGGCTGATGAACACCAGTATCTTCTTTCTGTAATCCAACTGTTTGTTTCATCTTAAGTGTCTCTTCACACTCTTGTTGTTATCTTTAGAATGGAGTTATACACAAAGCCAAAATGATTCCAGTTCCGGTCTTTGTCTTTTGTGCAGAAGGTCTCTTATCATCCAAAATATCTCTTGAGCAGACCTTCGAACGCTCTGCCATGACGAGCTTCATCTCTTGCGATTTCATGAACACAATCGTGAATGGCGTCAAGATCCAAAGATTTCGCGCGCTTTGCAAGATCAACACGCCCCTGAGTTGCCCCGTGCTCAGCATCCACTCGCATCTCAAGATTTTTCTTGGTGGAATCCGTAACGACCTCGCCTAAAAGCTCTGCGAAGTGCGCTGCATGCTCTGCTTCTTCCCACGCCGCTTTCTCATAGTAAGCGCCGATCTCCGGATAACCCTCTCTGATTGCTACGCGGCTCATTGCGAGATACATACCAACCTCAGAGCACTCTCCGTTAAACATGCTACGAAGTCCCTCGATGATATCAGCAGGTGCGCCCTTTGCTACACCAACCACATGCTCAGCAGCCCATACTTTCCCATCGTTCTGTGCAATAAACTTATCAGCACCCACATGACAGATCGGGCACTCAGCCGGTGCAGCATCTCCCTCATACACATAACCGCATACAGAACATACAAATTTCATTTTGAAACCCTCCTTTTATTTTTAATAAAATCTCCCAAAAGTTCTGTTTTATTTTACCATAAATCTGTGCATATGAAAATAAGTAAAATGTTAAATCTTTTATTCTTGCATAAATTTTAATTCCATTCCGCATGTTAATCCGGAATACTTGCCTCAAACCGGTCCAGATCCTCATATCCGTACAATCTGGCCGTATTACCGATCGTCTCTCTTGCGATATTGACGCCATTTTGCATACAACGCACCACGTGCTGTCCATAAAGCTGCAGCATTTTATCCGAATAGGTGCTGATCTCCCCTCGCAGATAAGTCTCGTAGGACGTATCCACGATGCTGTCCTCGTAAGTATGGAGATTTCTCGCATTGCCCGCCACCTTCGGATGCTCCTCGGCAAACGATTCCATCATACTCATCTGCACT
>CADBNO010000077.1 GCA_902796105.1 uncultured Lachnospiraceae bacterium
ACATCGATCTGATCTGAGAACAGTCTTCCGAATCCACCGAGGAAATAGCAGCCTCCCGCCACAACCATGGCAAACAGAGTAGAGATGACCGTTCCCTTCTTCACCGATTCCTCATTCTTAATGGCATAGAACTTTTGCACCATCTGCGGCAACCCCCAGGTTCCCAGCGAAGTCAGCAATACCACAAACATCAGATTCAGAGGATCAGGACCCAGAAAAGAGGCAAAAATACCCGGTGTAGTCGCCACTGTCTCATCTGTCACTCTCGCCAGCCCGTCCAAAGCAGCCATCAGACCACCCTTGCTGCCGATCACCGCGGCAATGACCACCACAATCCCCACCAGCATGACCATGCCCTGGATAAAATCGTTGATCGCCGTAGCCATGTAACCACCCGCGATCACATAGACAGCTGTGAGTACTGCCATCAACAAAATGCAGACAGAATAGTCAATGTTAAATGCCATCCCGAAAAGTCTGGACAGACCATTGTACAGTGAAGCGGTATAAGGGATCAAAAAGACAAAAATGATCACAGATGCAATGATCTTCAGTGCATTGCTGTCAAAACGCTCCCCAAAAAACTGCGGCATGGTAGCCGAATTCAGGTGCTGCGTCATAATGCGGGTCCTTCTTCCGAGGATCACCCATGCCATCAGGGAGCCTATGATCGCATTTCCGATGCCTGCCCATGTAGCGGCAATACCGTATCTCCAACCAAACTGACCGGCATACCCCACAAACACCACAGCTGAAAAATAAGAGGTGCCGTAAGCAAAGGCAGTAAGCCAAGGTCCCACGGAACGTCCTCCAAGCACAAAACCATTTACATCGGTTGCATTTTTGCGGCAATATAATCCGATACCGATCAACACCGCAAAATACAGGATCAAAATTACCAGTTTCATTGCGTCTCCTCCATTCTGTCACTTTAAACTTTTACACTTTTAAGCGCTAAATCAGCAAAGCATAAATTTACTTTAAGGCATTTGAGAGAAAATGTCAATATCATCCGGCAATTTGTTCGACTCCGCTATCATCTGCCAATTTGCCCAACGCCGCGGCACAGGCAAAAACAGAAACCGCCAGGATCCGACAAGTAAAGATACTGTGTTCTTCCGAATGATTTTGGGCAAGAAACCACCAGCCCAAAGGATACAGTGCCAAAAAAACGTACGGGACAACATCCTTCATCCGGTCTGACAAAGCCCTTTGGCCTCGTGCCTTTCGCGTCAAAACACCTTTTCTTTTGCCCCAAAGCATTCCCAACACAAATAAAGCGACCACCGGAACCAGAAGTATAAATCCCCAGTTCAGAAAAGGATCCAGATTCAACGAAAGCACATGCCAAAATCCTCTGACTCTTCCATACCCTTCCGCGTTTCCTGCCCTGTCAGACACAGCATTAAGTGCATCCTGCACCACACCGCTTCCAGTGATCACATCAGCCAATACCCATTTCGCCCCCCACATCCACAGGTAACCGACTGCCCACTCAGCAGAATACAGAACCGTTTTTTTCAGATTTCTGCCAGGCCGATCACCATGAATATACAGCCAGACACACAGAGGGAACCCAAGCGTTACCAGCGGATACGTCAACAGATCAAAATAGGACGTCGCCATTCCCACAACCCCGAAAAACAGACCATACGCTTCGACGGCATACAAGTTGTCGTCCCAAAGCAGCTGAAGGATCACCGCTGCCAGCATAATGTACAGGCAGACGCTCTGCGATAACGATGCATATGTACTGACATAATACAAAAAGGGCATAGACACTAAAAATGCCCCCGCAAGCCCGGGCATTCCTTTGCGAGTCATCAGGATCACACAGATGCCGACCAGAAAAAGCTGCAAGCCGGAAAAAAACAGCCTCAACGAATTAAAACCGGTCACCAGCAAAAGCGGCTTCAAAAAAATCAAATAACCGTGCCAATATCTCCCATACTCAACCTCCCTGGGTTGGGCAACTCCTGTCATATAATCCACAAGAGATCTGCCCGGCTGCCATCCGTCCGGGTCACTTTCATCATAATAAGACTCCGTCCGATAAACCCGCAGTGCCCGTTCCCAAACAGAATGTTCTCCGCCCGCATACACAGCCTGCTGCAGCATCAGACAGTCCGTAAAATTTCCCGTAAGCGTAGCCGGAAAACCGTCAACCAGCAATTCATCCGTAAACTCGCTCCGGATCATATCCAGGGACCAATACAAGTGCTCCTGCATGGGTTTCGTGGGGAGCATAAATACAAGGATCAGCGCAAGCAATCCAGCAAGCGGTCCCGCTATCAGCACGATGCCATATTGAATTATCTTCTTTTTCCCTGCATTCATTGCACGATACCCTTTCTCTGTTCTCGAAACGCGCCTTATATCTGTTTCCTACCTCCATGTGCCTTATCCGTCAAGCATTAGTCTGCATAGCACGCATCCCCGGCCTGTACACTTTATAAATGCCGAAAGCCTGTACAAAAGCAAGCCTTCGGCATTTATTTACACATTTCTTTAATAGCTCAACTCTGACTGCCTTGTTTCAAACTAAAGCAGCTCGTGATATCCGGGTACATACAGATGACGAGGAATACCATCCACCATGATCGGCGCTACATCACCCTGGATCAAAGGTCTTACATATGTGATAAACTCGTTGGTCACATACGTACCATCCTCGGTGATCCACTCTCTGGGAACCAGACGCTCGTCATTTGCGATCTTGTGTACATCCTTCACCTCAGTACCTGCCTGATAAGGATCATCGGACAGACGCTGGATAACAACCATCTTACCGCTGTCACCTTCATCAGCAGCCTTCATGGCAGCACCACCCACTTCATAAGCCTCCAGAATATCAATACGGGAAGCGCAGTGGCTTGCAGCTCTCTGCAGAGTGGAAAGCTCGATCGCACGGGTCTTACAGCCAATCTCTTTCGAAAGCACATCACACAGATATCTTGCCGTACCGGTTAGCTGCTTGTGACCAAAGGCATCCACATACTCTGTCGTATTGCCCATCTCACTGATATAGGTACCGTCTGCGGTATGGATTCCTTCAGAAACTGCAACCACAACGGATTTTTTCTTTTCCAGCAATTTCTTACACTTGTCTACGAATTTCTCTACATCGAAAGCAATCTCCGGCAGATAGATCGCGTCCGGTCCGTCACAATCCTCGCCCTTGGAAAGAACTGCGGAAGCGGTCAGCCAGCCTGCGTTACGACCCATGATCTCAACCACACACACCTGTCCCTTGGGAGTCTCCAGACAGAAACCATCACGGATGATCTCCTTGATCGATGTTCCGATATACTTGGCTGCAGAACCGTAGCCCGGGGTATGGTCGGTCAGTGCCAGATCGTTATCAATGGTCTTGGGGCATCCTACAAAACGGATGTCGGAACCGAATACAATTGCATAATCAGACAGCTTCTTGATGGTATCCATGGAATCATTACCACCGATATAGATAAAGCAATCAATCTCCAGATCGTTCAAGATCTTGAAGATCTTGTCATAAAGCTCTTTATTGTCGCTGATATCAGGCAGTTTATAACGACAGGTTCCCAGATATGCCGACGGTGTTCTCTTTAACAGCTCTGCATCCAGACCAGTCTGAATATGCTCGGAAAGATCGATATAACGCCCCTCCAGCAATCCCTGAATACCGTGGATCATACCGTATACCTTCTTGTATCCTCTGTCCTTTGCCGTACGGAACACGCCCGCCAAAGAGGAATTGATCGCCGCGGTAGGACCACCGGACTGACCTACGATCACATTACGTTTACCTTTTTTTGCTTTGCTCATAACTACTATTTCCCCTTTCTCCGGATATTTCCTATCCGTTCTCTCTTACATCGCTTTTGGTCAAACCCATTAACAAGAGTATATGACAAAGTGCGGATTTTGGCAATTAAAAGTTTCATGAAAGCGTTTACAAATACATTCTGGCAAAAAAATGCCGGCAAGATCGACTCCTGCCGGTTTTATTTCTGATTTCATCTTATGCTATTTATGCTATCTTATGCCTGCTTTTATCTTATGCCCGCAAATATCAGTTACTCCAACACGCCGGATCCTTGGGATCCCCTTCCACATGGTAATTGTTATCCGAGTCACAGAACAGTTCCACCGTAAAGGTCTGTCCCCGATGCGCCTTGGAAAGGAAATTAAAGGGAATCGTTATCGTACTCTCCATCTCCGCCTCCAGATGAGGATAGGTGGATGCACAGGAAAATGTGCTGGCACCATCTGTGTAAGACACAGTAATACTATCGCCCGGATGCATATCCAGCTCCTGATTGATGATCTCTATCGTCCAGGCCATGGTGATCACCTTTTTGATCTGCTCTGCCTGATACTCATCCTTCGAACACCTCGAGTGCTCCACATATTTCAAAAATTGCGGCATCAGAACCGCCATCAATACAGCCATGATAGCGATCACTATGACCAATTCGATCAATGACATACCTCTTTTATCTTTTTTCATATGCCCATCCCTCGTGCAAACCATTTTAAAGCTACTGCCATATAGTTTCGTTCATGTATTTTGGATATAGTTGAGGTCATTATATCACACTATAAGAAAAAAACAATGAAAAATTTAAACCAGCTTACGAAATAACCCCGAAGTCAACAGAATCTCGTACATGCCTTCCACGACCCTCCTGGCTTCCTTCTCACCCAGGTCCTCGCGGTTGCAGGAAATGACCACACCGAACAGCCCGTTACACAGCAAAGCCGCGGTCTGCCGGGAAGAATAGACCGGTATAATGCCCGTATGCCGAACCAGATAATCATCCACCGCCTCCAGCACATATTCATAAAGGGTGGTAAACAGAAAAGGATTCTCCTGCGCAGATGTATGCTGAAAAAAATCAAAATTCTGATAGAACATTTGCAGCATACAGGACAACAGATTCTTATAACCTTTTATGCTGTCCAGTTCCCTGTTGTTGTCCTCCTGCAACCTGTGATAGATATCATATGCCTGGCGGACATAGTCCCCGAACATTTCCACAACCAGCGCATACTTATCATCATAATGCGTATAGAATGTGATCCGGCTGATCTCGCCGCGCCTGCACAATTCAGCGATCGTCACTTTCTCAAACGGCATCTCCGCAAGCATGCCGATCAATGTAGCCTTAATATTCTTCTTGGTTTTGCGAACACGTTTGTCTTCCATTTATTTATACACTTTCCGTATAAATGTATAGATAACTTACACATTTATTTTAACTATCATTGTATCAAAATGAGTTATTTTTTATTATATCAGTATGAACCATCAAAATCAAAAAGAAAAGGATGGAACAACATATGTTTGAAATTGTTGTAGACTCAGCTGCCAATATTCCTGCCGAGCTGGTTAAAAAATATGATCTCCGGGTCATTTCTTTTGTAAACTATATAGACGGCACTCCCCTGATATGCTTTGACCCGGAACTTACACCACAGCAGGAACGTGAAAAGGGTAAGGAATATTACAATTCCATCCGTTCGGGCATCGATGTAAAAACCGGTCTGATCAGTAGTGGAGATTTTGAGACCTATTTCCGATCCATCCTGAATACCGGAAAAGATATACTCTATTTTTCCCTGAGCAAAAATATCAGCGGCAACTTCAATTCCGCCCGACTCGCCATTGAGGCTCTGAAAGAAGAAATGCCCGAAGACAGAACGATCCGCATGATAGACGCCCTGAATGCTTCTCTCGGTCAGGGAATCCTGGCTATCTATGCCAGCGAAATGCGCACGCAAGGAATGACTCTTGATGACACAGCCGACAAGCTGGAAACGTATCCGTCCAGGATGAACGGCGTATTTACCGTGGGGGATCTGAAATACCTCTCCAAAACCGGAAGACTCAGCGGAACCGCTGCTGTCGTAGGAAACATTCTGAATATCAAACCAATCCTCCGGGGAAACAAAGACGGCTTCATCGTGCAGTTCAAAAAATGCCACGGAAGGAAAGCCGCCTTGAATACTCTTATCAATCTGATGTGCGATAACATTGTAAATCCCGAGGAACAGATTGTCGGGATTGCCCATGCCGATGCCTACGAGGAGTCCCTATACGTGATGGAAGAGATCCAAAAACGCATAAAAGTCCGGGAGTTTATCAATACAACCTATGACTACTGTACCGGGAGCCACGTAGGTCCCGATACCATCGCCATATTCTTCATGGCCAAAGACCGTGAACTCGGATACTAAAGCCCGAAACACCAATCAGGATTCTCTGCCCCAGATCCGCTTCAGCGCGGGCTCAATATCAAAATCTTTTGAGAGGAAGGAGTTCTGTCTGACTCTGGCCACAAGGTTTTGCGCCATCTCCTCCGTCATCGCCGTGTAGACTGTCGGTGTGAGGGTGTACTTTGCCTCGCCGTATATTTCTGCCAGAAGCCTTCCCTCTTCCACATGATCCGGTCCAAAATACTCCAACAGCATATTATCCCATACCTTCGTCACGGTTTCAAAATCCAGACCGATATAGTGCGGCACCATTGCCGGATTGGATCTTCCGATATGCACCATGCCCAGGAAAGAACCACCGATGTCAAGCAGCGGATGGCCGTATCCCACATCCCCCATGTCGATAAAGATCAACTCATCGTTCATGTACATGATATTTTTCGAATGAAAATCTCCGTGCAGCATAGTCTGCCGGGATTCAAGGCTGTCATAGACCGCCTGAAGTTTATCTGTTTCCTCTTTGGTAAGATATTTCTCCATCTTCCGGATTCGATCCTTATATACACCAAGCATATCAACGAGTTTGTCCGTTTTGGCGGGCGTGCTGTGCAGCTCCTTCAGAAGCCTGCCCATTCTTCTCCCCATCTCCTCTGTCCGCTCCGGATGCTCTCTTATGACTGCAGAAAGAGTTTGAGCATGCAGCATTTCATATACCGCGCCGTAACTGTCACCGACCTTTGCCACATCATAGGAAATGGCCGTCGGGACACCGGAGATAAATGCCGCCCGCGCAATATCCCTCTCCTCCTGCACAACCTTCATTGGCACACCCGGGGTAAACACCTTGACAATGGTTTCATCATCGAGCCGGTATACCTTACCGTTAGCGCCCTCCCCCACAAGCTCGCAGCCTTCCACGGAAAGCTCACGCAACTTTTTCTCCACCGTCAGGATCTCCGTAAATCCCGTCACCTGAAGAATATCATAGATATCGCTTGAAACGTTCTCCACAACCACTTCTTTTCCGGTTTGTTTTTTCAGCTTCATAAACACCCGGAGCCCTGCAGAAGAAATATACTCGAGCCCGTCAACATCTATATGGACCTCTTTATCCGGATCACACAGACCCAGCAGTTCCTTCTCAAATATCTGCGCGTTATTTGCATCCACACGCCCTTTTACAACCAACCTTCCGTCCTGCCGCTTTTCAACCATATTGCATTCTCCTTTTCTCGCCTTCTTAATAAGAAATCTATAGCCGCTTTACCTTTATTCTGAGCTTTTTATTCT
>CADBNO010000078.1 GCA_902796105.1 uncultured Lachnospiraceae bacterium
GGGCGGAACCGGCAGCAGACTTGGGGGAGATATCCCAAAACAGTATATAGAGGTCGGCGGGAAGCCGATCATAGCGTATTGCCTGGAGACGTTTCAGGCGCATCCGGACATTGATGCCGTGCGTGTGGTGGCGGCAAAGGAGTGGCATGAGTTGATCGTGGGATGTGCAGCCGCGAAGCTGAGGGGCTTTTCCGAGCCGGGGCAGACGAGGCAGCTGTCCATCTGGAATGGGTTGCAGGATATCAGGCATGCAGTGACAGAGAGTGTGGTGACAGATGGTGCAATGACAGAGAGTGCAGTGTCGGCTGGCGGGATGGATGGCAGCAGGAGTGAGGATGGCAATGTGGGTGTCGGTAGGCATGAGTTCTGCAGGATGGCTGTCGATAAGGATGTGGTGGTGCTGATCCACGATGCGGCCAGGCCGCTGGTGTCGGCAGAAACTATCTCTGCCTGTCTGGAAGGGTGTGCGGCGCATGATGGTGCGATGCCTGCGCTTCCGGTGAAGGATACGGTGTATTACGGGGCAGATGGCCGGATTGAGTCTCTGCTGGAGCGGAGCAAGGTGATCGCAGGGCAGGCGCCGGAGGCGTTTCGGCTTGAGCCGTATTACGATGCGAACCGGCGGCTTTTGCCGGAGAAGATCCTGCGGATCAACGGGTCCACGGAGCCGGCGATACTGGCGGGACTGGATGTACAGTATATTGCCGGGGATGAGCGGAATTTTAAGATTACGACGCAGGCGGATCTGGAGCGGTTTAGGGAGATCGTGAAGGCAGAGGGTATACCGGACAAAGGCGATGTCAGACAAAGGTAGCGGCAGACAAAGGTAGCGGCAGACAAAGGCGACGTCTGACAAAGGGGCGCCGGGCAGAAAGCAGCGCCGGGCAGGAGGCATCAGTGGACAGAAAGCAGCGCCGGGCAGTTTAGAAGGAGTTTGAGTATGAAGGCATATGTATTGCATGATATCAATGATCTGCGTTTTGAGGAGGTCGCAAGACCTCTGCTGCAGGCGCACTCTGTGTTGGTGCGGGTAGAGGCCGTGGGAATCTGTGGTTCAGATATCCCGCGGATCTTTTATCATGGAGCGCATCGCATGCCGCTGATACCGGGGCATGAGTTTGCCGGGACAGTGGTGGATGTAGGTTCTGCGATAGGTTTGGGAAATCGTGCCGAAGCAGGCGCAGGAAAAAGCACAGGAGCAGGAGTGCAGTCAGCCGGAAAATCCGCCGCGAAGTCAGCCGGGAACAGTGGGTGGCTGGGAAAGCGGGTGGGAATTTTCCCGCTGATCCCCTGCATGAGTTGTCCCCAGTGTTTGAAAAAGCAGTATGAGATGTGTAAGAAGTATGATTATCTGGGGTCGCGGTCGGACGGGGGATTTGCGGAGTATGTGGCGGTGCCGGAGTGGAATCTGCTGGAACTGCCGGAGCAGGTGTCGTTTGAGCAGGCGGCCATGTTGGAGCCGGCATCGGTGGCAATGCATGCGATCCGGAGCATCGCGGTAGCTTCGGGAAGAGGAGATTCAGGTGAAACTGCCGGAATTGGTGCAGAAACGACAGTGGCGGTTTGTGGCCTGGGGACCATTGGGCTGTTGGTGGCGATGCAGTTGAAGGGAATGGGCGTAGAGCGGGTCTTTGTGTTGGGGAATAAGGATGCACAGCGGCAGATGGCGGCGCGGATCGGAATTGAAGAAGCCTGCTTTTGCGATACGAGAAAAGAGGATGCAAAGCGCTGGATCATGGATCAGACGGATGGAGCGGGAGTGGATGTCTTTTTTGAGTGTATCGGTAAAACGGAGATCGTGGAACTGGGATTGGAGGCGGCCGCTGCCGGAGGATGCGTAATGCTTGTGGGTAATCCAGCTTCGGATGTGGCACTTAAGCGGGATGTGTATTGGCAGATCCTGCGGAAGCAGCTGACGGTGAAAGGTACCTGGAATTCATCCTTTTGGCATGCGGAGGACGACGACTGGAATCTGGTGCTGCGGGCGATCAAAGAAGGCAGGATCCATCCGGAGGAGTTGATCACCCATCGGTTTGCGCTACAGGAACTGTACAAAGGGATGGAGATCATGCGGGATAAGTCCGAGGATTATGTGAAGATCATGGCGGTGAGATAGATGAAGATATTTTTTCTGACATGGAAGAGTTTTGGCAATGAGGATGTGATAGATGCCTTCCGGAAAGAAGGGCATGAAGTGGTGGAGTTCGCGTACTCGGACAAGGATGAGCCGGATGATGCAGCCGCGGTAGCTAAGATGACCCGGCAGATCAGGCAGGCAGCAGCGGACTGTGTGTTTTCATTCAATTATTTTCCGGTGGTGGCGCTGGCCTGTAAGGAGCTTGGAATGCCTTATCTGTCGTGGATCTATGACAGTCCGTATGTGAGGATTTATCATTATTCCATTGCGTATCCTACAAACTATGTGTTTGTGTTTGACAGTTCGATCTATTTGGAATTTCACAATGCGGGGATCCAGACAGTACATTTTCTGCCGATGGCGGCGAACACAGAGCGACTGAATGCGATGGCAGATTTTAAGGCATTTCAAAAGACCGGTTGGAGGAATGCCTGTGAAGTGGCGTTTATCGGCTCCCTGTATACGGAGGCTCATAATTTTTATGACAGACTGACCGGTATCAGAGACTACACCAGAGGGTATCTGGAGGGGCTGATGGCGGCGCAGAAGCAGGTGTATGGGTATAATTTTGTGCAGGAGACGTTGAAGGCGCATCCGGAGCTGATCGAGGATATGCGGCAGTTCCTGCCCATGACGCCGGGGCATGACAGTGTGGAGAGTGTGGAGTATCTGTTTGCGCAGTATGTGATCAACAGGCAGATTACGGCGATGGAGCGGAAGGAGCTTTTGGGAGAGGTTGCGGAGCGGTTCGGGCTGGATCTGTATACGCCGGATCAGGATTTTCGGATGAAGGGGTGCACGAATCATGGGAAGGTGGATTATTATGATATGGCGCCATATGTATTTAAGACAGCGAAGATCAATCTGAATATTTCGCTGCGCAGCATTCTGGCAGGGATGCCGCTTCGGGCATTTGACATCATGGGAGCCGGAGGCTTTCTGCTCACGAATTTTCAGCCGGACTTCTTGGAGTTTTTTGTGCCGGGTGAGGATTTTGTGTACTTTGAGAGCAGGGTGGATCTGATGGACAAGATCGCGTATTATCTGGCGCACGAGGAGGAGAGGCGGCAGATCGCGGAAAACGGGCACCGGAAGATTGAGGAGCAGCATACATACAGGCACAGGGTGCGGGAGATGCTGAGCTGTTTGTAGGGGATCCGGACTTTTGGGGTATACTCATGCATGCATATTCATGCTGCGGCATATCAGGTGACAAATTCGGCGGTATGTGCTATACTTTGGAAAAATATCAGGGAGGAAAATGCTGAAAATGAAGACAGAAAAGAAAATACTTGGGGTGGACCAAAAGTTTTTTTATGGTGTATTGGCAGTATGTATTATCGGAATTATCATTGGCTCGTTATGGGATCTTCAGATCA
>CADBNO010000079.1 GCA_902796105.1 uncultured Lachnospiraceae bacterium
CCGGAGCCTATCCTGTACCGGGATCTGAAACCGGAGCATGTGATCCTTTGCGGAGACGGCAGGGTGAGGCTGTTGGATCTGGGGTGTGCCTGCAGGCTTTCGGAGGCATGGAAGAGCAAGGCGGGAAGCCCGGGGTATGCAGCGCCGGAGCAGCTGTGCGAGAGAGGACACAGACAGGGGGTATACAGTGATGTGTATAGTTTCGGCAAGGTGTTGGCGGCAATGCAGCGGGAAACCGGTGCAGACAGAGACTGGGAAAGGCTGATCGCACAGTGTACGGCTGAGAAAACCGAGGAGCGCATTCCGGGCATGCGGTTTATCCTGCAGGAGCTGCGGACGATCAGGCGGGGGATGCCAAGAAAACACGCGGCATGGATGCAGTTTCAGGTACAAAAATGTGTCTGTTGTCCGCATCAGAGCAGTTATCGGGACGGTTATCAGAGCGGTTGACGGGGAGGCTCGCGTTAAGGCGTTAAGGCGGTGAAAAAGGCGTTAAGGCGGTGAAAAAACGGTTGACAATCCGTTTTTTTTGCACTATAATCTAGTTTAGCATAAGGTTAGACTAGAAAAGAGTGGTTGCGCGCCACTCTTTCTTATTTGCCCTATGGGAAATTACGGGAGGCATGCGATGTCAAAAAGAGAAGATTATGAAGCGCGTACAGAGAAGCTGCTTGACCCCATTGCATCCGCGAACGGCGTGGAAATCTATGATGTGGAGTATGTGAAGGAGGGCAGTGAATTTTACCTCAGAGCATATATCGACAAGCCGGACGGCGTGAATATCCAGGACTGCGAGAATGTGAGCAGAGCTCTGTCGGAGGCACTCGACAGAGAGGATTTTATCCCGGATGCATATATCCTGGAGGTTTCCAGTCCAGGGCTGGGGCGGATATTGAAGAAGGATAAGCATTTGGCGAAGAGCATCGGACAGGATGTGGAGATCAAGCTGTTCAAGCCCGTGGACAAGGTGAAAGAGTTTTCGGGCAGACTGGAGAGGTTTGATGACGTGTCGGTGACGATCACGGATGAAAGCGGGGAGAGAAATTTTGAGCGCTCCCATATCGCATTGATCCGCTTGGCATTAGATTTTTAAGAATCCAAATAATTTATAAAACGAGTTATCATACAGGCAAAACGCCGGGAATGGAGGAAATGATGAACAAGGAATTGATGGAAGCACTTGACATTTTGGAGAAGGAGAAGGAGATCAGCAAGGAGACTTTGTTTGAGGCAATCGAGAACTCTCTGCTGACAGCCTGCAAGAACCATTTTGGCAAGTCGGATAATGTTAAGGTGGAGATTGACCGTGATACCTGCGATTTTCTGGTATATGCCCAGAAGGAAGTGGTTGAGACGAGAGATGATGTGATGGACGATTGTCTGCAGATCGCTCTGGAGGATGCGCAGGCCATCTCCAAGAAGGCGCAGGTCGGCGATGTGCTGAATGTGGAGATCAAGTCCAAGGAGTTCGGACGGATCGCAACACAGAACGCGAAAAATGTGATCCTGCAGAAGATCCGCGAAGAAGAGAGAAACGTGATCTTCAACCAGTATTTTGAGAAGGAAAAAGATGTGGTTACCGGCGTTGTACAGCGCTATGTAGGCAAAAATATCAGCATCAATCTCGGGAAGGCTGATGCCATGCTTACAGAGAGTGAGCAGGTGAAGGGCGAGGTGTTCCGTCCCACCGAGCGTATCAAGGTATATATCGTGGAAGTAAAGAATACATCCAAGGGCCCGCGCATTAATGTGAGCCGCACGCATCCGGAGTTGGTGAAGAGATTGTTTGAATCTGAAGTGACGGAGATCAAGGATGGCACCGTAGAGATCAAGAGCATCGCCAGAGAGGCCGGAAGCCGTACCAAGATCGCGGTGTGGAGCAATAATCCCAACGTGGATGCGGTGGGAGCGTGTGTCGGTATGAACGGTGCCCGCGTAAACGCGATAGTGGATGAATTGCGCGGAGAGAAGATCGATATCGTACCCTGGGATGAGAACCCCGGTAATCTGATCCAGAATGCTTTGGCACCTGCGAAGGTTGTGGCTGTGTTCGCTGATCCCGATGAGAAGGCAGCCAAGGTTGTGGTTCCGGATTATCAGCTTTCTCTTGCTATCGGTAAAGAGGGCCAGAATGCCAGACTGGCAGCAAGGCTCACCGGGTATAAGATCGACATCAAGTCTGAGACGCAGGCGAAGGATGCACCCGGATTCCGTTATGAGGACTATATCGATGACGAGTATGATGAAGAAGCTTACGAAGAAGGCTATGCAGGGGAATATGCGGAGAACGAGGTTTATGATAACGGCGGGGAGGAATGATCGGTCCCATGGCAAAAAAGATTCCCTTGAGACAATGTGTGGGATGCGGCGAGATGAAGGGCAAGAAAGAGATGATGAGAGTACTCAGAACTGCTGAGGACGGGACATTCACTCTTGATGTCACAGGCAAAAAAAACGGTCGCGGCGCATATGTTTGTAAGAACAGAGATTGTCTCCTGAAAGCGAGAAAGAATAAAGGGCTTGAGCGCTCTTTTAAGATGAGTATTCCGGGTGAGGTATACGACACACTGGAAAAGGAGTTTGATGAGTTTGAGGCAAAATAAGATTTTATCTTTGCTGGGTATTGCGATGAGAGGACGCAATCTGGTGAGCGGTGAGTTCCAGACGCTGGAGGCAGTGAAAAACGCTTCGGCCATGTTGGTGATCATTGCGCAGGATGCGTCGGCGAACACAAAGAAGTTGTTCACAGATAAATGCAGTTTTTATGAGGTCCCGGTTCGGGAGTATGGATTGAAAGAAGAATTGGGCAGGGCAATCGGAAAGGATATGCGGTCCTCTTTGGGAATATGTGACGCAGGACTGGCAGAGACGCTCATCAGGCAGCTGGATTGTGAGAATGGAGGAAAACATGGCGAAAATTAAAGTTTCAGAGTTGGCAAAGGAATTAAATCTTCAGAATAAAGAAGTGTTGAGTTTTCTGCACGAAAAAGGCGTTGAGGCCAAGGCACATAACAGTTCTATCGAGGAGGCTGACGCGCAGATGGTTCGGAAGGCGTTGGGAAAAGCCGCGGGAAGCGAAGAAAAAGCAGCCCCTGCAAAGGCTGAGACTCAGGCCGGATCGACTGTGACGGGCTCAGAGGAGCAGACAAAGACTGTGGCAAAGGCTGCGGTTGAACCGCCTAAGGGTTCTGCAAAGCCGGCAGAGCAGCCCAAGGCAGCAGAGCAACCCAAGAAGAGAAAGATCATTTTTGTCAATAATCCGCAGAATTCCCAGAATTCGCAGGGAACCAAATTCTCCGGCGGGCGTCCGAACGGTGGAAATGCGCAGCGTCCGGCCAATAATCAGGGAAGGAACGGGAACGGGTATGGAAATACCGGCAGACCGGTGCCCCATGCACCGATCAAACCGTTGACACCGCCTTCACCGACACCTTCGGTGCAGATGGTGAGCAGCAGACCTCAACCGGCGAAGACAGAGCCGGCTAAAAAACAGACAGATCCGGTAAAAACACAGTCGGTTGCTCCGGTACAGCAGAACACGTCTTCACAGCCGGATAGACCGCAGGCAGACAGAAACCAGACGGACAGATCCGGTGCAGACAGATTACAG
>CADBNO010000080.1 GCA_902796105.1 uncultured Lachnospiraceae bacterium
AAACATTATCGAAGCCTGCCTGCAAAATGGATACTTGCCTGCACGGCAAGTCCGGATTACTGGCTAAAATAGACTGAATAGAGGATTGACAAAAAGGAGGATGCATATGTGCGGAATAGTTGGTTATATCGGAAAGGATCAGGCGGCACCGATCATTTTGGACGGCCTTTCCAAACTAGAGTATAGGGGGTATGATTCTGCCGGTATAGCGGTTTTTGACGGGGAGCATATCTGTACGCAGAAGGCAGCGGGAAGGCTGGCTGTGCTGGAGCATATGACGCGGGGTGGAGAGAGCATGAAAGGGTTCTCCGGTGTGGGGCATACCAGATGGGCGACCCATGGCGCGCCCAGCGATCTGAATGCACATCCGCATACCAACAAGAAGGGGTCTATAGTTGTCGTACACAACGGTATTATCGAAAACTATATGGCGCTTAAGAAGAAGCTGGAAAAGCGCGGCTATGAATTCACATCCGAGACAGACACAGAAGTTCTGGCTCATTTGTTGGACTATTATTACAAGGGAAATCCGCTCGAAGCTATCACCAAAGTGCTGCATCGGGTAGAGGGTTCCTATGCGTTGGGAATACTGTTTGATGACTGTCCGGACCAATTGTTTGCTGCACGCAAGGACAGTCCTTTGATCGTTGGAAAAAGCGAAGAGGGTTGCTTTATTGCTTCGGATGTGCCGGCAATCCTGAAATATACACGTACGGTTTTTTATCTGGATAATCAGGAGGTTGCCGTACTCCGTAAAGACAATATCGAATTTTTCACTGTGGATGAAGAGCCGATCGAAAAGCAGGCGGTTACCATTGAATGGGATGCAGATTCCGCAGAAAAAGCAGGATATGAATTTTTCATGCTCAAGGAAATCTATGAGGAGCCGAAGACGGTGACGGATACCATCTCGCCGCGGATCAAAGACGGAGAGATCCGGATCGAAGAACTGAAATTCACAGATGAGGAATTAAAAAATATCCAGCGGATACACATTGTTGCCTGCGGCTCCGCCTACCATACCGGCGTGACCGCAAAATATGTGATCGAGGGTCTGGTACGCATTCCCGTGGAGGTGGAGGTTGCCAGTGAGTTCCGATACCGCAATCCGATCATGGATCCGGAGGATCTGGTCATTGTCATCAGCCAGTCCGGGGAAACCGCAGATACACTGGAGGCAGTACGGGAGTCACATAAGCGGGGATTGAAAGTTCTGGGTATTGTCAATGTGGTAGGCAGTTCGATCGCGAGAGAGGCAGACAGCGTAATGTATACCTGGGCAGGACCGGAGATCTCCGTAGCGACGACCAAAGCGTACAGCGCGCCGTTGGTAGCGTTGTATCTGTTGGCCATGAAGCTTGGGAGAGTTCGGGGGATGATCGATGACGCATTGTTTGCACGATTACTTGAGGATATTCAGGCTCTGCCGGATCAGATTGAAATGCTTTTGGGACAGAAGGAGAAACTTCAGCATTTTGCGAATCGTTATGTGGCAGCGAAGGAGGTATTCTTTATCGGCAGAGGAATTGATTATGCCATTGCGTTAGAAGGAGCCTTGAAGCTGAAGGAGATTTCTTACATTCACTCAGAGGCATATGCGGCCGGAGAGTTGAAACATGGCACAATTTCCCTGATCGAAGACGGTACTCTGGTGGTGGCATTGGCGACTCAGCCGGAGCTGTTCCCGAAGACGGTGAGCAATATTGTGGAGGTGAAATCCCGCGGTGCATTTGTCATGGCTGTTGCAGAGCGGGGACGGAAGGAAATTGAGAAGGTGGCGGACTATGTAGTTTATATTCCGTACACAAATTCTTATTTTGCAAATTCACTGGCGATCATTCCGCTCCAACTCTTTGCTTATTACATTGCAGTGGGAAGAGGCTATGATGTAGATCACCCCAGAAACCTGGCTAAATCTGTGACCGTGGAATAAGAGAATTAACAGATTTTTTTCACGTTTGTTTCATCTTTTAAACACATTTCATTCACAAATGCGGGCTATACTGAACGCATCAAGAGAACGAAAATGGTCGGAAACGACCGGAGGAACCGGAAAAGAGGGATTATTATGTATGAGAACGACAATGCGCAAAACGGACAGAGTTACGGAAGCGGGAATGTAGGAGCGGCAGGAAACACCGGATATCTGCAGACAGAACAGACGGGACAATACGTCGAGCCGGAACGGATCCGCCGGGAGCAGATCCCGATGCAGGAAGAGAGGACAGCGACAGCCGGGCAGGGAACACAGCAGTCCGGTACGTGGAACAATACCACGGCGCAACAGCGGTTTGACGGGCAGCAATGGAAGATGGCACCGGAGCATACCGTAGAGCCGGAAAAAAAGAAGGGACATACGTTCCGGAAGCTTATGCTGAGCCTGAGTATGGGGTTATTGTTCGGTATTTTTGCGGGGGTAGGCTTTCTGGGTGTGACACAGGCCTCCAATGTGTTGCAGAAGAATACCCCGGAAGCTGTTACCAGCGAGAGTATTATTCCCCACACGGAAGTGCAGGATGAGGCGCTGCCTTCGACGGTAGTGAAACAGGAAGACGGACAGATGATCAACACCACATCCCCGGCCAATGTGACAACGATTGTAAAAGATGTGATGCCGGCAATGGTATCCATTGTCAACAATTATACGGAAGTGACCAGTTTCTGGGGTCAGCGCTATCAGGAAGATTTATCTGCCAGTGGTTCCGGTATCATTGTTGCGAAGAATGACACGGAGCTTTTGATCGTTACCAATCAGCATGTGGTTGCCGGAGCAAATGAACTGGTAGTCACCCTGGATGACGGAACAGAGACCAAGGCCAAGATCAAAGGCACCGATGCGGATATGGATTTGGCAGTTATCGCTATCAATATCAGTGACCTGACGGAGGAAACACTTGATGCGATCGCAGTTGCCAGTCTGGGAAACAGTGATGATCTGGAGCTTGGTGAGCAGGTGATCGCGATCGGAAATGCATTAGGGTATGGACAGTCTGTGACAGTAGGTTACATCAGTGCTCTGAACAGAGAGATCAAGCTGGATGATGGTTCTATCAGAAAATTTATCCAGACAGATGCGGCAATCAATCCCGGAAACTCCGGCGGCGCACTGTTGAATGCGGCAGGAGAAGTTGTCGGTATCAATTCCAACAAGATCGGTGGATCCTCCGTTGAAGGTATGGGTTATGCAATCCCTATCACAGCGGCAAGTCCCATTATCGCAGATCTGATGGAGCGCCAGACAAGAGATAAGGTAGCAGATGCCGACGCAGGTTATATGGGCATTTCCTATCAGGATGTGACCGATGAGATCGCGAAGATGTTTGGCATGCCCAAGGGCGTATATGTGGTGAATGTCCAGGAAGGAACAGGCGCTGAGGCAGCAGGCATCATGAAGGGCGATGTGCTCACAAAGTTCGACGGACAGAGAATTGCTTCCTTTGAAGATCTCCAACGGGTATTGCAGTATTTCGCGGCCGGTGATACAGCTAAGATCACGGTAATGCGTCCGACAAACGGCGAATATATCGAACAGGAATTAGAGATCACGTTGGGCAGAAGACCTACACGCAGCCGTTAAATGGCTTGATCGATAAGAAGCTGTCATAAAATGACAGCTCACGAAAAATCATAAAGTACATGATTTTTACGGAACCATGTAACAAAATAAGTTAGACGTATTTTGTTACAGTTCCTAATGGACTCCCCTCATAAAGAGAACCTCTGCAGGATTCGACCTGCGGAGGTTTTCTCGATTAAAAACTCTTTATAAAAACTTTACTTGTGTGTGAACGATAGATTAGATATAATGAAACTATTCATGGTCAAACATGTAAATAAAGTGGATAGGATATTTTATTACATTATAAGGAGAGAAAAATGTCTGAGTTTAACGATGATCATATAGATGAGGAAAAAGAAAATACCGGAAAGGAAAATATCCCGGAGGAGAGCAGAGAGCAAAATCAGGAACAAAGCGGTGAATATGAGGATGTCTGCTTTGTGTGCCGGAGACCGGAGTCAAAGGCGGGTAAAATGTTCAAACTCCCGAATAGCATCTGCGTATGCGATGATTGCATGCATAAAACGATGGATGCGGTGAGTCAGTTTGATTATCAGGGTATGTTGAATCATCCGAATTTCCAAAAGGAGCTGAATGAATTTTCCAAACAGAACGGATTTCCGAATATCAGCTTTGTGAATCTGGCAGATCTGCAGGGAGAGGGGGGCATTCCCAACAAGCAGAAGATCAAAAAGAAGAAAAAGGAGGAAGGCGAAAAGCCGGTTCTGGATATCCGGAATATCCCGGCGCCTCACAAGATCAAAGCCAGTCTGGATGAGTATGTGGTGGGGCAGGAGCACGCCAAGAAGGTGATCTCTGTGGCGGTCTACAACCATTATAAGCGTGTGGCGACCAACTCCATGGACAGCATTGAGATTGAGAAGTCCAATATGCTCATGATCGGTCCCACCGGATGCGGTAAGACTTATCTGGTAAAGACCCTGGCCAGACTGCTGGATGTGCCGCTTGCCATTGCGGACGCTACATCCCTGACTGAGGCAGGCTACATCGGAGATGATATCGAGAGCGTGATCTCCAAGCTGTTGGCGGCAGCGGACAATGACGTGGAGAAGGCGGAGCAGGGGATTGTCTTTATCGATGAGATCGACAAGATTGCCAAGAAGAAAGAAACCCACAGCCGCGATGTCAGCGGTGAGAGCGTACAGCAGGGCATGCTGAAGCTCTTGGAAGGTGCCGATGTGGAGGTGCCGGTGGGCGCAAACAGCAAAAACGCCATGGTGCCCCTGGCTACGGTGAACACACGCAACATTCTGTTTATCTGTGGCGGCGCATTCCCGGATCTTGAGGACATCATCAAGGAGCGTCTGACCAAGAGCGCTTCCATCGGATTCGGCGCGGAGTTGAAGGACAAATACGATAAGGACAAAAATATCCTCTCCAAGGTGACGGTGGAGGATATCCGCAAGTTCGGCATGATCCCTGAGTTTATTGGGCGACTGCCCATTATCTTTACCTTGCAGGGGCTTACCAAGGAGATGATGGTACAGATCCTGAAAGAGCCCAAGAACGCTATCTTGAAGCAGTACCAGAAGCTTTTGGAACTGGATGAAGTAAAGCTGGAATTCACGGATGCGGCCATGGAAGCCATCGCGGAGAAGGCGATGGAACGGGATACCGGTGCCAGAGCTCTGCGCTCTATCATCGAAGAATTCATGCTGGATATCATGTATGAGATCCCCAAGGACGACAACATCGGAACGGTGACGATCACCAGAGAGTACATCGAGGGCACCGGCGGACCGATCATTGACATCCGGAGCAACCTGATCAACCAGACACCGGTCAGGGAACTGAATACGATAGAAAGCACAGAGCAGTAAAACGGTGCATCAAAAAAGCAGACTGTGTAGTAATGACAGTCTGCTTTTTATTTAGCTGTTTTTCGCTTTTCAGATAGTTTCCTGTTGTTACTTCAAGGTTACCTGAGACCAGGTATCGGAAGGAGCTATCGCAATATAAGTCTTGCCGGTATTCAGAGTGATCTCCTGACCGGTAGCCTTGTTCTTAAATACGGTAAGTCCGGTCTCGCTGCCCTTGCTCCAGGTGATGGGGATCGCCTCACCGTTGGTGATGTAGTATCCGTCGCCGCTGCCGACTACATTGTAGGTCAGATAGCCGTTGGCATCCAGGTTGTAGAAGGAGCAGCTCTGCAGGATCACGTTCTTAAAGGTGGTTACGCCGCCGGTAGCAGCATCCTTGTGATACTCGCCGTACTCATAGTAATCATATGTTCCGGTGGAAGTGTTATAAAACAGCTTGGACCCGTTATGCGGGAAGTTCAGGGTAACACTGGTAGCTGCTACAGTAGAATAATTGTCGGAAAGCTTGAACTCCTCATCGGAGAAGTTGAAGTGTTTTCCGGGATAATAATCATTGTAGGTTGTGCTGTATCCGGCACTCTTGATCCGGGATCCTAAACCGGCATAGGTCTGTCCTTTGTTTGTATTGGTATAGGAATTGTATGTTACATACTCTGTAAACTCTGTAGCCTTACCGTTGCTGTAACGGGCGAAGCCGCCGCTTAAGTTGTTGACATAAGGCTTGGAGGTGTAATCCTGGATATAGAAGGGACCGCCGTCGTGGCAAAGGATCGCATTCCACTCTGCAGCTACCATGAAGTTTGTGGTACGCGTGCTTCGGATGCTGCCCAGACGTTCAATATTTTCCCAATCCTTAACGATCACCATCAGACGGGTGACACGATTGTTTTCTGTGCTGTTCATGATCTCATAGACCACATCCGCATCGTTTACGCCATAATGAGGGAGGGCATACAGTTCGTTGTCAACCATAACGGCAACAGGACGCTGGTTCTGCAGGCTGCCTGCGATCCACTCGTTGGTGAGCTCGCTGCGGTACATTGTGGAAGGATCTACCGGTTCACTCTTTCTTACATTGGTAGGCTTGTACGCTTCCGGATCCAACACAGGCTGGCTGGCAGTAGAATTATTGTTTGCATTACCGAAATTTGCGTTAGCGGAGCTATTGCTGCCGGAAGAAGCGGGATTTCCAGCTGCGGAGTTTCCGGCTGCGGGAGGGTTGGCATCTATAGCACCGCCCCCGATCGCAGATGCGCCGATCTCCACGGTTGCCTGACTGGATGCGCCGTTGCCTGCCGCATTTTGTTCAGCTGCATTGGATTGGACCGAAGACTCGACCATGGCTCCGGATGTACCTGCTGAAGATTCCGGAATGATCACAGACGGAATAGCATCAGTCTGCTTTGCACAGCCGGCAAAAATGACGGTCGCTGCGAGCAGACCCATTAATAATTGATGTCTTTTTTTCATCTCAACCTCTTTCTGTTGCAGAAATGCCTGCAAAATTTTCTTTTCGGATCTTAAGCATTATTATACCGTATGTCCGGCAAAAAGAAAACAAAATTCTATCTTAAGTTTAGAAAATAGTATTGACAAATAGCATAACTATGATAATATAAACATATGAACAATCATTCATATGAATAAATGCTCATATGAATGCGAATGATTCGCATCTGACCGGGAAATTGTCAATCAGTCAGATCAAATATAAAAATTCAGGAGGAAGAGATCATGAAGAAATCTTACAAGATCGAAGTAGACTGTGCAAACTGTGCATTGAAGATGGAGGAGGCGACCAAGAGCGTCGAGGGCGTGAAGGATGCAGTGGTCAGCTTCATGACGCAGAAGATGAATGTGGAGTTTGCGGATGGTGCGGATGATAAGGCTGTGATGCAGGCAGTGCTCAAGGCTTGCAAGAAGGTTGAGGATGACTGCGAGATCTATCTGTGATCTCTTCCGGCAGGAAGCGCGCTGTACGTGACTGCTTACGGAACGAAAAAGAAATGATGGGACAAAGCTCACTATGACAAAGAAACAGAAAAAAGTATTATACAGGATCGTCATCGCAATTATATTGCTGGTGGCGATCAGCTTTCTTCCGGTAAGCGGATGGCTCCGGTTTTTCTTATACATGATCCCGTATCTGGTGATCGGCTATGATATATTGCGCAAAGCATTCAAAGGTATTATGAACCGGGAGGTTTTCGATGAGAACTTCCTCATGGCTGTGGCGACGGTAGGCGCGATCTGTCTTGGGGAATACCGGGAAGGCGTGGCCGTTATGCTGTTCTACCAGATCGGTGAACTGTTTCAGGCGGTTGCGGTGGGAAAGAGCCGCAGGAATATCAGCGCCTTGATGGATATCCGGCCGGATTACGCCAATATTGAGAAAGAGGATGGGACACTGGAGCAGGTATCGCCGGATGAGGTGGCTGTGGGAACGGTGATCACGGTTTGCCCCGGCGAGAAGATCCCTATTGACGGCGTGATCACAGAGGGAACATCCATGTTGAATACCAGTGCGTTGACAGGAGAGAGCGTACCCAGAGAGGTGGAGTCCGGGGACGAAGTGATCAGCGGCTGTGTGAATACATCCGGACTGTTGAAGATCCGGACGACGAAAGAATTCGGGGAATCCACGGTTTCCAGGATCCTGGATCTGGTGGAAAATTCCAGCATGAAGAAATCCCGTTCGGAGAATTTTATCACCAAATTTGCAAAGTATTATACGCCGGCAGTCTGCTATAGTGCGCTGGCATTGGCAGTCCTGCCTCCTGTGGTACAGCTGCTTATGGGGAATCCCGCCGCGTGGAGTACCTGGATCATCCGCGCGCTGACTTTTCTGGTGATCAGTTGCCCCTGTGCGTTGGTCATCTCTATCCCGTTAAGCTTTTTCGGCGGGATCGGCGGAGCGTCTGCCTGCGGTATTTTGGTCAAAGGGTCAAACTATCTGGAGGCACTGGCACAGACCAAATGTGTGGTATTTGATAAGACCGGTACCCTGACAAAAGGCGTTTTTCAGGTGACAAAGATCGTGCCCACAGAGGCATTTCGGAACGCCTTCGGAGATGAAGGTGCGCTGCTTGCTTATGCGGCACATGCGGAGAGTTATTCCGGCCATCCGATCAGCAAGAGCCTGCGGGATGCCTACTGCAATGGACGGACAGATGCAGCAAAAGGCGGAACAGAGAAGGCAGCGGTTGACAAAGAGAACAGGAAAATAGATAATAACAGAGTGACAGATGTGGAAGAGATCAGTGGTCACGGCGTGACCGCCTGGGTGGACGGGCATAAAGTTGCGGCGGGCAACGCCAAGCTGATGGCGAAGCTGAACCTGCAGGAGGCGGTGGAGAAGCAACATCGTTCAACAGGAGTGGCACAGCCGGGGCAGACCGGACTGCAGGGAATGGATCCAGGGACAGAAAACAGTGCAGAAGACGAGATCGGCACCATTGTGTATGTGGCTGTGGACGGGGTCTATGCGGGATATATTCTGATCGCGGATGTCCCGAAGGATACGGCGAAGGAAGCTATTGAAAAGCTGAAGCGATCCGGCGTGAAGAAGACAGTCATGCTCACCGGAGACAGTAAGGCCGTGGCGGAGCACGTGGCCGGGGAACTGGCTATTGATGAAGTGCACAGCGAGCTCCTCCCGGCAGATAAGGTGACCTGCGTGGAACGGCTTTTGGAGGGGAAGAAACCGAATGAGAACCTTGCCTTTGTGGGGGACGGCATCAATGATGCACCGGTGCTCTCCCGGGCAGATATAGGAATCGCCATGGGCGCTATGGGTTCTGACGCTGCGATCGAAGCGGCGGATATTGTACTGATGGATGACAACCCGGCGAAGATCGCACTTGCCATGAAAATCTCCCGAAAATGTCTCCGCATTGTTTATGAAAATATTGTGTTCGCACTGGGGGTGAAGGCGATCTGTCTGATCCTCGGCGCATTGGGACTGGCCGGAATGTGGCTTGCTATTTTCGCGGATGTAGGCGTTATGGTGCTGGCAGTGCTCAACGCGATCCGTTGCCTGAAGGTAAAATAAGAGGAATGATCCATGTATCCCTTTTTTGAAAATTTGTTGGAATGTATGACAGAAGATCTGTTTTTACAGGAATTTTCCCGAAAATATCATTATGACGAAGAACAAATGGCACTTCTTAAGGAAGTGTCATTTGCCATGCAACAAAGAATCCAAGATGATAATCGCACCGGAAAAGCCGGTTGGGAGGATAAAGCGACGCGGGAAATATTCTGCGAAAAGTCTGGGGAGATGATTGACGAGCCCCGGGCGGAACTTCTGTGTCCGGCCTGCATTACCTTAGGCCCCGGGGTGGATGAGCTGCAGGAAACCTATCTGGCAACAGGGCGGCTGACAGAAGGCTATATGGTGGAAACGCTGGGCAGTGAACTGCTGCTCAAGGCCTATCCGCAATGGAACGAACAGATTGCGGCGCAGGGAAGCTATCGGGTGAAACGTTATTATTTCCTTGGGAGCGAGGAGCAATATCCGATCCAGGAGCTTCCGACACTCTTAGAGGGACTGCGGGTACCGGTGAGCTGCACTTCGGCGTATTGTATGCTGCCAAAGAAAAGTGTGGCGTTTTATGCCCGGCTGATCCGGCGCAAAGAGATACCGGCACAGGTCAATGGGGCGTATGCGGATGGATCACAGGCTACAGCCGCGGAGCAGGAGGAATCGTTTTGCGAGGGAATCTGCGCGGGATGTAACAGCCCAAACTGCCCCAATCGCATGGAGAAGCACCACGGCAGCGCATGGGAGGTCGATATGACGGACCGGCCGTTTACCTATGGGTATCAGAGGATATTCGGGATGCGGTGATGAAGAGGCAATTTGCGATCACCTAAAATACAGTCAGGCAGAAGGAGGAGACTGCATGATTCATCTATATACAGGTGAGGGAAAAGGAAAGACGACAGCTGCGGTGGGACTTGCTGTACGGGCAGCGGGACAGGACATCCCGGTTCTCTTTGCGCAGTTTATGAAGGGAAATGACACCGGTGAGCTGCATGTGCTGAAAGAGCTGCAGCAGGTGCGGATTCTGCGCAGTGAGAAGAACTTTGGATTTTATAAGCAGATGAGCGAAGCGGATAAACAGGAGCTCAGGGAGATCCACGATCGGATCCTGGATGAAATTTGGGATACGGTTCAGAATAAGAGTTGCGGCATGATCGTGTTGGATGAGATCACGTATCCGGTGAACTGGAATCTGTTGTCGCGGGACAGATTAGAGCGGATCCTGCAAGCTGCAGATGCGGAGATCGTGCTGACCGGCCGGGATCCGGCGCCGTTTCTGGAGGAGGCCGCGGATTATATCACCCAAATGCGATGCCTCAGGCATCCGTATGAGAAAGGGGTGGCTGCCAGACGCGGCGTGGAGTACTGAGCGAGGTGTAGCACAGGACTCAGTGTGAAATATGGCGGGAGTGTCATGATCCGAAGCTGCGGCATAGTATAAAGCAAGTGCGCAATAGTGAGCCGGTGGGTATGGATTTTCTGGATTTGAACGGAAACAGAACACAGCAAAACTGTCGGGAGAAAATCGTCTCCGAGGATACTTATAATTTTATTACGGACTTCCCCCTGACCGGACTTCCCGGTCTCGGGGAAGCTTTTTGTTCCGCCAATGTGGACGGACTTTATAACATACTCTATGTGGAACCGGAAGTGTTGACGGAGCTTGAACTGGAATCCTATCAATACCAAAGCATCCCCAAACTTTACGGGTTGATGCAGGTGGAAGGAAGTCCCGTATTTAATCTGGAGGATCTGGTCGTCTCCGACACTGCCAGATTCAGTCCGGATGCGCTGATCGCCAGCGGGATCACGCAGGTACAGAGTGCACCTTTAAGTCTCACGGGACAGGGCTGCGTGATCTGCTTTATCGATACGGGTATCGATTATACCCGGGAAGCTTTTTTGGATGAAAACGGCGACAGCCGTATTCTGGCAATCTGGGATCAGAGCATTCAGACCGGAACGCCTCCCGCGGGATTCCAGTATGGCAGCGAGTACACCAGGGAGGATATCAATACTGCATTGCGGACAGGGGATCCTTATGTCTTTGTACCCAGCAGGGATGAGATCGGGCACGGCACAGCACTGGCAGGGGTAGCGGCAGGCAGAGAGAGGACGGGGGCAAGCCGCTATACCGGGGCAGCGCCTGATGCGGACATTGTGGTTGTCAAACTAAAACCGTGCAAGACCAGCCTGAGACAATACAATCTGGTGCCGGATGGTGTTCCTGCATACCAGGAGGACGACATCATGCTGGCGGTACAATATGCCAACACCTTCGTCAATGAGCTGTCCAGGCCGGTGATCATCTGTCTGGGGATCGGCACCAACGCAGGAGACCATGCAGGCAACTCGGCGCTTTCCCGTTACCTGAATGTGGTGGCCGTGCGCAGAAGCCGGGCTGTGGTGGTCTGCGGCGGGAACGAAGGGGGCGCAGCTCATCATTTTCGGGGAAATCTCCTCCAGACCAACAACGCGGAGCAAAATGTGGAGGTACGCGTGGGAGACAACTGTAGTGGTTTTGTCATGGAATGTTGGAGTACTCTGCCGGACACGCTGCAGATCGGTCTGCGCTCTCCGGGCGGAGAGAGTATTCCACCGATCCGTGTGGATGCCGGGCAGAGCCTGACCTACCGACTGATCTATGCGAACACCGTGGTGCGCCTGGACACCACCATTGTGGAGACATCCTCCGGCGAGCAGCTCCTGCGCTTTTTTCTGGAAGACCCTGCGCCGGGCATCTGGACCTTTCGCGTCAGCGGTAGCGGCGTGCTGTATAACGGTACCTTTGACATGTGGCTTCCCATTACTCAATTCCTCGACGCGCCGGTGGTCTTCCTGCAGCCAGACCCCTATATCACTATGACAGAGCCGGCTATGGCGATGGATGTGATCGCTGTAACCTTTTACAATCCGGCGAACTTGAGCTTCGCCATCGACTCCGGCAGAGGCTTTACCCGCCTTGGTGCGATCCGCCCTGACTTCAGTGCGCCGGGGGTAAATGTCGCCACACCGGCCGGGACGCAAAGCGGATCCGGTTTAGCCTGCGCGATCACTGCCGGCGCCGTGGCGCAGCTGTTCCAATGGGCGGTGGTCCAGCGCAGAAACCCATACGCCGAGAGCCGGGAGTTGAAAAGCTATCTGATCCGCGGCGCAAACCGCTTGTGGGATCTGTCCTACCCGAACAGAGAGTGGGGGTACGGCAGGCTGAACCTGGAGGGCGTGTTTGACGCGCTGATTGGGGGGTAGAGCAGAAAAAAGTGAACACAGGAAAATTCCGTTTCCGGAAAAAAGGGATTGACAAATATAAAAAAACGGCTTAATATTCCCATATAAATATTTTTGAAAAACAGATATTGGCAAAGGCGCCGAGATGCTCAAGCAGCATCCTCGGCGCCTTTTTTGCCGTACAGGAAATGCGGGCGGAAGAAGGAGGATGAAAGTATGTGTTCGATCATGGGCTATTGTGGACGGGCGGCAGATTTGCAGAAATTTCAGGCGGGGTTTGAGCAGACGATATCCAGAGGACCGGATGACAGCCGGATCGTGGATACGGGGAACGGATTACTCGGGTTTCACAGGCTGGCGATCATGGGGCTTACGGATTCCGG
>CADBNO010000081.1 GCA_902796105.1 uncultured Lachnospiraceae bacterium
AAAATGTTTTCTCTGTTGGATGCTGAGTTTGCCTGCATTCTTTACGACGGTGAGCGTGAGGAGTTTATTGCGGCCAGAGACCCGATCGGAATCCGACCTTTATATTATGGCTATGATCCGCAGGGCGTGATCTGTCTGGCCAGTGAAGCGAAAAATCTGACCGGGCTGGTGGATAAGATCATGCCTTTTCCGCCAGGACATTATTATTGCAGTAAGGGGGAACCGAAGTTTCAATGCTATTGCGATATCGCGAAGGTGGAGCAATTTTCTGCGGATGATCTGGAGACCGCGTGTGGGAAGATTCATGATAAATTGGTAGCCGGTGTGGAGAAACGTTTGGTGGCGGATGCAAAGGTTGGCTTTTTGCTCTCCGGAGGCCTGGATTCTTCTTTGGTCTGTGCGATCGCAGCCAAACGGTCGAAGAAACCGATCCGCACCTTTGCCATCGGAATGACGGAGGATGCCATTGACCTGAAGTATGCAAAACAGGTGGCTGACTATATCGGCAGTGAGCATACGGAGGTATATATGACGCCCAGGCAGGTGCTCGACTCTTTAGAGGAAGTCATAAAACTGTTGGGTACTTTCGATATTACCACCATACGGGCCAGCATTGGGATGTATCTGGTCTGCAAGGCGATCCATGAGCAGACGGATGTGAGGGTGCTGCTTACGGGAGAGATCTCGGACGAGTTGTTCGGCTACAAGTATACGGATTTTGCACCTTCTGCGGAGGCTTTTCAGGAGGAGAGCGAAAAGCGGATCCGGGAGCTGCATATGTATGATGTGCTCAGGGCGGATCGATGTATTTCCGTGAATTCGCTGGAGGCGAGAGTGCCGTTCGGGGATCTGGATTTTGTGAAATATGTCATGAGCATAGACCCTGAGTTGAAGCGCAACAAATACAACAAGGGGAAATACCTGTTGCGTCATGCGTTTGAAAAAGGGGATTATCTGCCGGAGGAGATCCTGTGGAGAGAGAAGGCTGCCTTCTCTGATGCGGTGGGACATTCGATGGTGGATTATCTGAAAGAATATGCGGAAAAACAGTATACGCAGGAGGAGTTTGAGGCGGGATGCCTGAAATATGAACACGCCAGACCGTTTACCAGGGAATCGCTGCTTTACCGGGATATTTTCGAGAAGTATTACCCGGGGCAGGCCGATATGGTGGTGGATTTCTGGATGCCGAATAAATCATGGGAGGGCTGCGATGTGAATGATCCGTCGGCGAGAGTTCTCTCCAACTATGGTGACAGCGGAAAATAAACAATGGGGCAGAGTGAAGGTGGTAGTGTTATGACGAAATATGTTTTTGTGACCGGAGGTGTGGTATCCGGTCTGGGAAAAGGAATCACAGCGGCGTCTCTGGGGCGGTTATTGAAGGCGAGAGGCTTGAAGGTGGCGGCCCAGAAGCTGGATCCGTATATCAATGTGGATCCGGGAACCATGAGTCCGTACCAACATGGTGAAGTGTATGTGACGGAGGATGGTGCGGAAACGGATCTGGATCTGGGACATTACGAGAGATTTATTGATGAGGATCTGAACCAGTACTCCAATCTCACAACGGGAAAGGTGTACTGGAATGTGTTGAACAAGGAGAGGCGGGGGGAGTATCTCGGCTCTACCGTGCAGGTCATACCGCACATTACCAACGAGATCAAAGAGTTTGTCTACCGTGTGGGCAAAAAGACAAATGCGGATGTGGTGATCACGGAGATCGGCGGCACAATCGGCGATATTGAGTCACAGCCGTTTCTGGAGGCGGTGCGTCAGATCTCTTTGGAGGTGGGACGCGAGAACAGCCTGTTCATCCATGTGACGCTGGTGCCGTATCTGCATTGTTCGGAGGAGCACAAATCCAAACCGACCCAGCATTCAGTGAAGGAGCTGCAGGGGATGGGGATCAATCCCAATCTGATCATCCTGCGGTGTGATGAGCCGTTGGAGGAGTCCATTTTCAGAAAAATATCCATGTTCTGCAATGTGAAGGAAGACTGTGTGATCGAAAACATCACATTGCCTAATCTGTATGAGGCACCGTTGATGCTGGAGAGGGCGCACTTTTCCGAAGTGGTATGCAGGGAACTGGGGCTGAAGGCATCTGCACCGGATCTGAATGAATGGACGGAGATGGTACGCAGGATCAAGGACAGCCGGACCACTGTGGAGATCGGGCTTGTGGGAAAATATGTGGCGCTGCATGACGCCTATCTCTCCGTGGCGGAGGCGCTGAAGCACGCGGGATATGCGCAAAAGGTATGTGTCAATATTCATTGGATCGACTCGGAGGAATTGGAAAAGGACGGAGCGGGAACGGAAAGTTTGACCTGGCTGGACGGCATCCTTGTCCCCGGCGGTTTCGGCAATCGGGGAATCGAGGGCATGATCCTGGCTGCCCGCTATGCCAGAGAGCAAAAGATCCCATATTTCGGAATCTGCCTCGGCATGCAGATCGCAGTGATCGAGTTTGCCAGAAATGTGGCGGGACTTGAGGATGCCAATTCCGGTGAATTTGACAGCGCGTGCGTGCACAAGGTTATTGATTTCATGTCCGGCCAGAGTGACGGGATCGACAAAGGCGGGACGCTGCGGCTTGGGGCCTATCCATGCCACATCGCAGGGGGGACCACGATGGAGCGCTGTTATCAGAAATTGCAGGTTGGGGAGCGGCACAGGCACCGGTATGAGTTTAACAATACATATCGCACACTTTTGCAGGAGAAGGGATTGACCCTGAGCGGTCTTTCACCGGACGGAGAACTGGTGGAGGCGGTGGAACTGGCCGGACGGCCTTTCCACGTGGGAGTGCAATTCCATCCGGAGTTTAAGAGTCGTCCCAATAGACCGCATCCCCTCTTTATGGGATTCATTCAGGCGGCTGTAGAACGGGCAGACTCCCGATAAGGACGAAAACCGCAGGCAAAAAAGATCAGGAAACGGAAGGCGAAAGAAAATGAATAAACAGCAGAATGAGCAGGACAGCCGACAGGAGAGCCAACCGGAGGGGCAGCAGATGATCCAGCCGGATAAAGTACATGAAGAATGTGGTGTGATCGGCGTGTATGCACCGCAGCCGTATCGGGCGGCTGAAGACATTTATTATGGGCTGTATGCATTGCAGCACAGGGGACAGGAGAGCTGCGGCATTGTGGTGAATGATGACGGTGTTTTTGTTTCCCACAAGGATCTGGGGCAGGTGAGCACAGTTTTCGGCGAGGAAAAATTAGCCGGATTCCCCATGGGACAGATGGCTGTGGGACATGTCCGATACGGCACCACCGGCGGTAATAACCGGAACAACTGCCAGCCCATTGAGGTGAACCACCAGAAGGGAAAAATGGCGCTGGCGCATAACGGCAACATCAGCAATGCCTATGAGCTCCGAAACCGGTTGGAATTGGGAGGCGCGATCTTCCACATGACGTCGGATACGGAGATCATTGCCTATATTGTTACAAGAGAAAGATTAAAGACACCATCTATCGAGAGGGCCGTTCTGGAGAGTATGAACTATCTGGAAGGGGCCTATTCTCTTGTGCTCATGTCTGCGACGAAGCTGATCGCAGTCCGGGATCCTCACGGATATCGCCCGCTCTGCTACGGAAAACGGGCGGACGGCACCTATATCGTGGCGTCGGAGAGTTGCGCCCTGGATGCAGTGGGAGCGGCTTTTATCCGGGATATCAGACCGGGAGAAGTGTTGGTTTTTTCAGAGGGGGAGGTCAAAAGCTACACAGAGCATTGTAGTAAAGAAAAACAGCAGACCTGCATCTTTGAGTACATTTATTTTGCGAGACCGGACTCCGTGATCGATGGGGTGTCTGTACATGCAGCGCGTGTGAAAGCCGGCGAGATCCTGGCCAGAGAGTATCCGGTGGATGCGGATGTGGTGATCGGTGTGCCGGACTCCGGGCTGGATGCTGCGCTGGGATATGCGCGATATTCCGGGATCCCTTATGGAATGGGCTTTATCAAAAACAAGTATATCGGGAGGACTTTCATTTCCCCGACACAGACGGAGAGACAGCATCAGGTAAAGATCAAACTGAACACTATTCGGGAAACCGTTGCGGGGAAACGAGTTGTTTTGATCGACGATTCTATCGTCAGGGGTACCACCAGCGAGAGGATCGTCAGGCTGGTTCGGGAGGCCGGCGCCAAAGAGATCCATATGAGGATTTCCTCACCGCCGTTTACAAATCCATGCTACTATGGGACGGATATTGATTCCAAAGAGAATCTGGTGGCATGTAAGTATACCGTGCCGGAGATCGCGAAGCTGATCGGTGCGGATACACTGGGGTATCTGCCGATTGAAACCCTGCGGGAGCTGATCGGCAGGGACGGCTTTTGTAATGCCTGCTTCAGCGGAAATTATGCGACGCCGATCCCGGAAAATACATGCAAGGATAGATTTGAAAAGAAACTGGGAAAACAGTGATCGCGTGGATCCAGGATACAGATAAGGTGTTTGCCTGATAGGGGCAAACACCTTATTTGCGTAGGTTGAGAGATGTTTTATGATCTGTTATTCCCGCGAGCAATGAGCCAAGGTGACATGCTTGCATGTCAATTTGGCGAATGCCGCGAGGGTCAAATACCCCGCAGCTTGCTGCGGGGTATTTGATTGTTATAGCGGATCTGCAAATTATTCCACATCCTGCAATGCGGCATAGTCCTCCTCGCCGGTACGGATCTTCACTACCTTATCCACGTTATAGATGAAGATCTTGCCGTCGCCGATGTGACCGGTATAGAGAGCTTTTTTGGCGGAGTTTACTACTTTTTCCACGGGAATCTTGCTCACAACGACTTCCACCTTTACTTTAGGCAGCAAGGTCGCATCCACCTCGACTCCGCGGTAGCGTTCTCCCGCACCTTTCTGAATCCCGCATCCCATGACCTGTGTGACTGTCATGCCGGTCACGCCGAGATCGTTCAGTGCCTTCTTTAAGTAGTCATATCTTGAGAGCTTCGCAATGATGACGATCTTGTGAATACCGGTGTCAAGAGCTTCAAACTTAGGAGCCTCAACAACCTTGACTGCGGCTTTCTGCATGGCAGCTGAAGCGGCATCAAAGTCATGTATGCCAAGGTCGGTGTTCTCGTTCTCTTCCACGATGTTGCCTGTGACATCCATAATGCTGAATCCGGCGTAGGCGGAGGTCAGACCGTGTTCGGTGATATCCAGACCGGTCAGCTCTTCCTCTTCGGAAGCCCTAAGTCCCAAGGTAGCCTTGATGATCGCGAAAGTGATCGTGATCGTAACAGCTGTCCAGGCAGCCGTCGCACACATTCCCAGAAGCTGGATGCCCAAAAGCTTCACGCCGCCGCCGTAGAAGAGACCGGTCATTACATTTCCCTGTGCGTCGACCAGACTATAGCCCGGTACTGTGTCTGTGGAGAACAGACCGACTGCGATGGTACCCCAGATGCCGTTACAGCAGTGAACCGCTACGGCGCCCACGGGGTCATCCACGCGGAGTACATTGTCCAGAAACCATACGCCGAATACAACGATCAGTCCGGAGACAGCACCGATGATGGCTGCACCGAGTGCATCTGCTGTATCGCAGGGAGCTGTGATCGCCACAAGACCGGCCAGGGAGGCATTCAGACACATGGATACATCCGGCTTTCCGTATTTGATCCAGGTAAAGATCATACAGACAACTGTAGCGATGGCAGGAGCTATGGTTGTGGTGACAAAGATAGCACCAAGCTGATCTATGCCGGTAGCTGCAGCGCCGTTGAAACCGTACCAGCCAAGCCACAGGATGAATACGCCTAACGCACCCATGGGAATGTTATGTCCGGGAAAGGCATTTACTTTGGTGATCCTGCCGTCGGAATCCTTTACAAACTTACCGATACGGGGACCTAACATCCAGGCGCCGATCAGGGCACAGATACCGCCTACCATGTGGATACAGTTGGAACCGGCAAAGTCGTGGAATCCAATCCGGGCAAGCCAGCCGCCGCCCCAGGTCCAGTGGGCCTCGATGGGGTAGATCACGGCGGAGATCACAGCGGAATACACACAGTAGGAAATAAAGCGCGTGCGCTCTGCCATAGCGCCGGACACGATGGTTGCTGTGGTCGCGCAAAACACCAGATTAAATACGAATCCGGCCCAGTCAAAGTCTGCGTAGTTGGTAAAGATGTCAAAGTTCGGCATTCCCAGAAATCCGCCCAGGATATCTTCGCCCAGAAACAATCCAAACCCAATCAGGATAAAGGTAACGGTGCCGATACAAAAATCCATCAGGTTCTTCATAATAATGTTGCCGGCGTTTTTGGCCCGGGCAAACCCACATTCCACCATGGCAAATCCCGCCTGCATCCAGAATACCAGTGCAGCACCGGCCAAAAACCAGACTGCAAATAGTCTTTCATCAATTAAAGCAAGTACATCATTCATAATCTCACTCCTCCTGTTCCTTTTGATCTATTACGTCAAATCTAAGCTGCTGTATACTGTTCTTCCACGCTCCTCTATCCCGCGGTGATCAGGAAGGGAAGGACACTATAGAAACAGATCAGAATCAGAAAAAGGCGCCTTCCCGTTCCGGGAAAACGCCTTCGTTCTTGTTTGGGATTGTAAAACAGGTTTTACGGGTTGTCAAGAGGAAAAATCAAAAATCGAAAATAAAAACGGAAATGCAGATTTTTTTGGAAAACGGTATTGACATCAAAAATAAACTGTGATATTTGTTAAAAAAGCAAAGGCGCTTAGGGTGATCCCCCGAGCGTCTTTTTTTATTTATTTTTGTAAAAATATCATCTGAGGAGGACAGGATTATGAGCAGTTACGAAGCAGGTTGTGAAAAGAAGCAGTCGGTGACAGATATTTACGGAAGTCTGGTATTCAATGACAAGGTGATGCGGGAGCGGCTTCCGAAGGATATTTATAAAGCGGTGCACAAGACGATCATGAACGGTACGCACCTGGAGCTGGATGTGGCGAATACGGTTGCGGCAGCCATGAAGGAGTGGGCGGTGGAATTGGGAGCAACGCATTTCACACACTGGTTTCAGCCGATGACAGGATTGACGGCGGAGAAACACGACAGTTTCCTTTCTCCGGAAGCGGACGGCACGGTGATCATGGAGTTTTCCGGAAAGGAACTGGTAAAGGGAGAGCCGGATGCATCCAGTTTTCCGTCAGGCGGGCTGCGGGCAACTTTCGAAGCCAGAGGGTATACCGCATGGGATCCTTCTTCACCGGCTTTTATCAAGGACGGTACTTTATATATTCCCACGGCATTTATTTCCTATGGTGGTGAGGCATTAGATAAGAAGACACCTTTATTGCGTTCCATGGAGGCATTGAACGTGCAGGCAGTGAAGGTGCTGCATCTGCTGGGAGATACGGATGTGGCGCATGTGACCACCACAGTGGGATCGGAGCAGGAGTACTTCCTGATCAATAAATCCATGTATATGAGTAGAAAGGATCTGTTGTTCTGCGGGAGAACTCTTTTGGGAGCTCCTGCACCGAAAGGGCAGGAGATGGAGGATCACTACTTCGGTGTGCTGAAGCCGAAGGTGTCAGCCTTTATGCATGATCTGGATGAAGAACTTTGGAAACTGGGGGTTCCGGCGAAGACTAAGCACAATGAGGTAGCGCCGTCCCAGCATGAGCTGGCACCGTTTTTTGAGACGGCGAATGTGGCGGTGGATCACAACCAGCTCACCATGGAAGTGATGAAAAAGGTAGCGGATAAGCATGGATTTGCATGTCTGCTGCACGAGAAGCCCTTTGAGGGGATCAATGGATCCGGCAAGCATAACAACTGGTCGATCAGCACGGATACCGGTATCAATCTGATGGATCCGGGCAAAAAGCCGGCAGAAAATATCCGTTTTCTGGTATTTTTGATGGCAGTGATCTCGGCTGTGGATGAGTATGCGGATATTCTCAGGTTGTCTGTGGCAACGGCCGGCAATGATCACAGACTTGGTGCAAACGAGGCGCCGCCTGCGATCGTATCGATCTTCCTGGGAGATGAACTGGCTGCTGTGTTGGATTCCATTGAGAAAGGAACGGATTTTGAGGGAATCAGTAAGATTCATATGAGCGGGGCTAATGTGTTGCCGCACATCACCAAGGATACTACAGATCGCAACAGAACATCACCGTTTGCGTTTACAGGAAATAAGTTTGAGTTCAGAATGCCCGGTTCCGCTGTGTCTGTGGCAAACGCAAACATCGTGCTGAATACGGCGGTAGCGCAGGCGCTTTCCGATATTTATGAAGAGCTGAAGGATGTAGCTGCGGATGAATTGCCGGATGCGATTCAGAAGTTATTGCAAAAGCGACTGGCAGCGCATAAGAGAGTGCTGTTCAACGGAAACGGATATACGGATGAGTGGGTGGAGGAAGCCGGGAGGAGAGGGTTAGACAATCTGAAATCTCTGCCGGATGCCATGCCGCGCTGGATCTCTGATAAGAGTGTAAAGCTGTTTACCACACACAAGGTTTTGACGAAAGAGGAGATATTTTCCCGTTATGAGATTTTGCTGGAGAACTATTCCAAAACGCTGCACATTGAATCTCTCACTTTACAGGAGATGGTGCGTAAAGATTTCATCAGCGGACTGCTGGCTTACATGAAGGATCTGACCGAGGAGGCAGCAGGTAAGAAAGCATTGCTTTCGGCGGATGCCTGTGCAATGGAGGAAGAAATTCTGAAGAAGCTATCGGCAGATGCAAAGGAGATCACGGAGAAACTGAATAAGCTGACAGTGGACACAAAGCAGGCAGAGCAGACGGCAGATGTTCTGGAAGATGCAAAGTATTACGAGAGTGTGGTCCTGAAGGATATGGAGGCACTGCGAAGTGTGGTGGACGATGCGGAGGCGATGATACCGGATCAGTATCTGCCTTATCCTACATATGGGGCTATGCTGTTTTCTCTGCGCTGAGCGAAGGTAATCGGTGAAAAAGGGAGATCGGATATGAATACGTTGACAAAGAAGAAACAATATGATTACAGCGGGCTGTATACGGATCGTGACGCCTGCGGGATCGGTGCAGTGGTAAATATAGACGGCAGAAAAACTTATGATGTACTGGATGACGCTCTCAGTATCGTGGAAAAGCTGGAGCACAGAGCAGGCAAGGATGCCACCGGGAAGGTAGGGGACGGTGTAGGGATCCTGACGCAGATATCCCATGATTTTTTTCGAAAAGCATTCCGGAGGGATCTGTCGGAGAGCAGTGGAGGAAACGGATTGGGAGAAGCCGGGGATTACGGGATCGGTATGTTTTTTCTGCCTCAGGACAGGATGAAGCGGACCTTTGCCATGCGTATGTTTGAAGTGATCCTGGAAAAAGAAGGCTTGAAGCTGTTAGGCTGGAGAAAGGTTCCGATCCATCCGGAAGTATTGGGACAGGTTGCGGTGGATTGTATGCCGGACATCAGACAGTGTTTTATTGAGAGACCGAAGTCTGTGGAGAGAGGACTTGCATTTGACCGCAGGCTGTATGTGGTGCGGAGGGAGTTTGAACAGAGCTCGGAGGATACCTACATCTGTTCACTTTCCTCCAGAACCATTGTGTATAAAGGAATGTTTCTGGTAGGACAGCTCAGAAAGTTTTATGAGGATCTGCAGGATGAGGATTATCGGAGTGCGATCGCATTGGTGCATTCCCGTTTTTCCACAAATACGACACCGTCCTGGGAGCGTGCACATCCGTATCGAATGATCGCGCATAACGGGGAGATCAACACCATTCGAGGCAATATCGACCGGATGTTAGCCAGAGAGGAAACCTTTGTGTCAGAGGTGTTTCGCGATGATCTGGATAAGATTTATCCGGTGATCGCAAGGACGGGATCGGATTCCGCCATGCTGGACAATACGCTGGAATTTCTGTACATGAACGGAATGGACCTGCCGCTTGCCATGATGACGATCATTCCGGAGCCGTGGAAGCACAACGGATTCATGTCGCAGGACAAGAAAGATTTTTACCATTACTATGCGACCATGATGGAGCCTTGGGACGGACCGGCGGCCATGCTGTTTTCGGATGGCGAGACCTTCGGAGCGACACTTGACAGAAACGGGCTCAGACCTTCCCGATATTATGTGACGGATGACAACCGCCTGATCCTTTCCTCGGAGGTCGGCGTGCTGGATCTGGATGATGCGCATATTGTGAAAAAATCCAGGCTGGAGCCCGGCAAGATCCTGATCGTGGATACAAAGGCAGGGCGGATCCTGTCGGACGAGGAATGCAAGACGGATTATGCAGGCCGCAATCCTTACGGGGAATGGCTGGACCGCAATCTGTTAAAGCTGAAGCATCTGCATATTCCCAACCATAAGGTGCCTGTGCATACACAGGAGATAAGGGATAAATTATACAAGGCATTCGGTTATTCCTATGAGGATGTGATGCAGCAGATCCTGCCCATGGCGGAAAATGGAGTGGAGCCCACCATGTCCATGGGACATGATGTTCCGTTGGCGCTTTTGTCAAAAGAACATCCGCTGCTGTTCCACTATTTTCAACAGTTGTTTGCTCAGGTGACGAATCCGCCCATCGATTCCCTGCGGGAGAAGATCGTGACCGATACGACGGTCTATATCGGTTCGGATGGGGATCTGCTTTCGAAGAAAGCGGATAATTGCAGAGTGCTTGAGGTGGATAATCCGATCCTGACAGGCGTGGATATGCTGAAGATCAAATCACTGGATCAGCCTGGCTTTCATGCACAGACGGTCTCGCTTTTGTATTACAAGAACACGTCCCTGCAGCATGCTTTGACGCAGCTGAATGTCGCGGTGGACAGAGCAGCGGCAGCAGGAAAAAATATTATCATTTTATCGGACCGCGGTGTGGATGAGAATCATGTGGCCATCCCGTCGCTGTTGGCAGTTTCATCCGTGGAACAGCACCTGGTGCAGACCCGAAAACGAACGGTGGTGTCGTTGATCCTGGAGAGTGCGGAGCCACGAGATGTACATCAGATCGCTACCCTGCTCGGTTTTGGGGCAAGAGCGGTAAATCCTTATCTGGCACAGGAGTGTATCGCGGAACTGATAGATGTGGGATTGTTGGATAAAGATTATCATACGGCAGTGGAGGATTATAATCATGCACTTTTATCCGGGGTGGTAAAGATTGCTGCAAAGATGGGAATCTCCACGCTGCAGTCCTACCAGTCGGCCAGAATTTTTGAGGCGGTCGGGCTGTCAAAGGAGCTGGTGGACAGTTGTTTCTTAGGAACCGTCAGCCGGGTCGGCGGTATCGGTCTGCAGGAGATCAGCGAGGATATCTCTGCAAGGCATGATCATGCGTTTGACCCGCTGGGGCTTGCGGTAGATACGACTTTGGATTCACTGGGATTCCATTCCTTAAAGAGCGGTCCGGGACATGAGGATCATCTGTACAGTCCGGAAACCATTATCACCCTGCAGCAGGCAGTGCGGAGTGAGAACTATGAGAAATTCAAGGAATACACGGCTCTTGTCGATGATCCGAAGAGGCCGCATACCCTGCGCAGTCTGTTGGCGTTTCACGCGGTGCAGGAGCCTGTGGACATCAGTGAAGTGGAGCCGGTGGAGTCTATTGTAAAACGGTTCCAGACGGGTGCGATGTCCTATGGGTCTCTGTCCTATGAGGCGCATACCTGTCTCGCCATTGCCATGAACCGGCTGGGGGCAAAGTCCAACACCGGCGAGGGCGGCGAAGCGGCGGAACGGTTTGGCACAGAGAAAAACAGTGCAGTAAAGCAGGTGGCAT
>CADBNO010000082.1 GCA_902796105.1 uncultured Lachnospiraceae bacterium
GATAAAGGTCGCCGCTATGATCTTTATGATCGGCAGGATACTGATCTTGAACACCACTTTTTTGACCAGATAGTTATACTCCCGCAAAGCATTGGTTCCGTTATTTAACGCCTCGCTGAAGAAAAACCATGGCACCAGGCCTGCTGTCAGGAAAAGGACAAACGGCACCTCCGCCGAGGTTCTGCTGGCATTGCCGCCCATGATCACATCGAACACCACATAATACATGCCGACCGTCACCACCGGCTGCAGCATTGCCCAGAACGCTCCCAGATAAGAACCGGCATAGCGCTTCTTGAAATCGTTCTTTGCAAGCTTCCAGATCAGATGCCGGCTCTGCCATAACTCCTGAGGGAGAACCGTAAATTTATCATATCCCCGTACAAAAACCAGACAAGACACCAGGATCACCATAACGGAGATCCCCTTTTTCATCAGCTCCTGTATCGGATCTGCGTCAGCATTCTGATGCAGCAGGATGATCGCTGCCAGGATAAAAGCGCCGGTGAGTACGATGCTGATCCCTGCTTTTTTGCTTATTTGCATGCCAGATACTCCTTCAATCCGCCCCACTTGGTATCCTTCTCAGACAGGAGGAGCTCCATATCCTCCTCGATCGGCCATTCCACGCCGATATCAGGGTCGTCGTAGCGGATCCCTCCCTCATCTCCCGGATGATAGAAATCCGAACATTTATAACAAAACTCCGCGTGATCGGAAAGCACCAGAAATCCGTGTGCAAAATTCTTCGGAATGAAGAACTGCTTTTTATTCTCCTCGGACAGCCGGACACCGAACCACTTACCGAAGGTCGGTGAACCCTCCCGCAGATCCACTGCCACATCGAACACTTCCCCGCGGATCACGCGCACCAGCTTATCCTGCGCGAATTCCTTCTGGAAATGAAGTCCCCTGAGCACACCTCTCTTCGACGCCGACTGGTTGTCCTGCACAAACACCTGCGGAATCCCTGCTGCTTTATAATCTTCATACTGATAAGTCTCGCAGAAATACCCCCTGGCATCGCCGAATACTTTCGGCGTGATCACCTTAAGCCCTTCGATCTCACAAGTTTCTACTGTTATCTGTCCCATTTCTTTTCACCGTTCCTTTTTATTCATACATAATATTCATATCCACATTGCCTTCAATACCGTCCACATGCCCTTTGGAGCTGTACTGCCACATTCGGTAATAGCCTTGATACAACGGCACGCTTCTGTACTCGGCAAGCCAGATGTAATAATCTTCCAGCTTTCTGGTATGCAGGTTATGGTCATACCAGTTCCGGCTGGCATACACGCCTGCCGTGTAACCGCCGTTCCGGATCGTCCTGCAGAACGCATCGCAGACCAGTGTCCTGGTGTCTGCGTCCAGTGAGTCTGCCCTTCCGTTTCCGCCGGCGCCCTCGGTATCGATGAACACCGGACAGGTCACTTCATATTCGCGGATCCATTCCAGTACAGCGGAAGCCTCTTCCACCGCTTCCACTTCGTTGACTGCCTGTGTAAAAAAGTAAACTCCGACAGGCACTCCCGCAGCCAACGCCCCCCGCATATTAGCCTCAAAACAGATATCCTGCACCAGGCTTCCCGTGGCAGAGCCCCTGTAACCCGCACGCACAATAGCAAACTGCACCCCGGCAAGCTTCGCCTTGTCCCAATCGATGTCTCCGTTCCATTTGGACACATCTATGCCGGCTTTCGTCTTGCCGGAAAAAGCCTTAAATTCTGTCATCTCCGTCTTGTCCGCATCTGCCAGTGCATCCTTCACACCGGTATCCTCGATCGACGCATCCACTTCGCTCTCTTTCTTGATCAAAAGAGAGATATCGTGGATGGGCAGATATTCTACTTTATCCTTGACCCGGATATGCGTCTGACTGACCGGGACTTTATATCCCGCCATCGGCGCAAGCTGCACGATATACTCGCCCGCTGCCAGATCCCCGATATAGATCACGCCATCCTTGTCCAGATCCTTGTAACGGCCGTCCTTTGCATCGGCATC
>CADBNO010000083.1 GCA_902796105.1 uncultured Lachnospiraceae bacterium
ATCTGATTTGCATGCTCTGCTGTCTCATTTAACTCCAGCAGGGCAAAAATATAGATCACTACAGCCAATCCAACCATTGTGATATTGGTAAGAGACACCCCATAGGCAAAAATCTGCACGATCGATGCGATCAAAGGTAAAATGGTAAATAAGAGCAACGACATCCGTATTCTTTTGCTCAACCGGTTATAATGCTTTACCACCACAGTCAGCTGTAGCATGATGATCAACAGCGGGAAACAGTAACACACAGCAAACCACGGTGCCCGCTGATATTGGTTCTCTTCGTCAAATGTATAATATATCCCGGTGAACTGAGAAATAACGACCATTGCTTCTCCGACAGTGAACAACACTTCCGACAGGATCAGCCTCAAAGGTATCTTCTTCAGCTTACCTTCATTCCGATACAGATCGATCAAATACAGATTAAAGGAATGGATCACCCACAGCGACAGAAAATAAACCAAAAAGTTACTGATCCGCACCATCCAGAAACCGGTGGTACTGATGTCCCCTCTGTAAATATAAGCAAACCGGTCAAAAATAAGCAGGCACATTGCCCCTAATTCTATCGATACAAGAACATGCCGACGCCTCCTGGGAAGTACCTTTGTGATACCGGCCAAAAAGGCCAAAACACCACACACTCCGCTAAGAAACAGCATAATATCTAATTGATACAGCCTCATCCACTCCATAGCTTCTCTCCTGTCACTTCAGCATGGTTTCAGCTCCCCTGTATTCCAGACACAGCATCGTGATGTCATCAAACTGATCCGCCTCTCCTGCAAAATCGTCGATTTCTTTTTTTACCTTTATGATCATCGCCTGTGGATCTGCCTGTTTATTCCGATTCAACACGGCAAGCATCCTGTCCGTTCCGAACCGGTCCTCTGCTCCGTTCACCGCCTCCGCAACGCCATCTGTATAGAGATATAATTTTGTCCCCGGTTTGAGTTCAAGCACATATTCCCTGTACTTTACATCGCCGATCACCCCCACCGGAAGGTCATGCTTATCCTTGAACACTTCAAAGCTGCCGCCCGGCTGCATCATGGCGGGATACTCGTGTCCTGCGTTTGCCGCCGTGAGTTTTCCGGTGGAAATCTCCAAAATTCCCAGCCACACTGTGACAAACATCTCCTCTGGATTATTGGAACAGATCGCGTTATTGGCATTCTCCAGTACCTTACCGGGACTTTCGCCCAGAATAGCACTGTTCGCAATAATGATCCTGGAAGCCATCATAAATAAGGCTGCGGGAACTCCCTTGCCCGATACATCAGCGATAACAAGCCCCAAATGATCCTCATCGATCAGAAAGAAATCATAGAAATCACCGCCAACCTCCTTGCCCGGATCCATGGATGCATAGATATCAAACTCTTTTCTATCCGGGAAAGCCGGAAAAGTATTCGGAAGCATATCCGCCTGTATTCTTGTCGCCAAAGAAAGTTCTGTACCGATCCGCTCCTTCTCCGCCGTAATACGGGTCAGATTCTCCACATAATCATGGATCTGCTCCTCCATCTGGTCTATCGATCCCGCTAAAAGTCCGATTTCATCCCGATATCGAATGGTATCTGTCAGCTTTCGGTCAAGAACAACACTTTCCTCCGCAAAACGCATTGCCTCTCGTGTGATCTGTTTCACTGGGAGGATCAGAACCTTATGCAGATACAAGCCCTGTCCGATGATGACCAGAACGGTAAGTAATATCAGAACCAGCGTCACGCGATGGATGTAGTCATGTCTTGCTTTGGCCAGCGCATCCATCTGCCGCTGTACACAGAGTATCGCCTTGGTCTGCCCGTCTTTTCCTTTTAAGGGGATCATAGCCGTAATATGCGGATCCGTCTGAATATACCCCTTATCCCGGATCACCAGAGCTTGTTCTGACGTCCCGTTATATAATTGAATATACTTCTGCCGATAATCCTCGTTGGTGGTCTCTTTCACATAACCAAACCCGTAATAATCATATGTACTGTTCTTATTGATCGTGGAGATCACGAATGTGATATGCCCGTAATCTGTCAAATCAGGCTGTATCACATATACAAAAGTGGATCCGGTTGAATTACAGAGCTGATCTATCTTTTTCCATAATGTCACATATTCATCCGATGTCCCCTGCGTTTCGATAAATGCTTCGATCCGATCGGGATCCACCATATCTCCGGCTGTTTGCGCCGTCTGAAATGCTCCCTCCGCATACTGCTCCAGCAGAACCTTCGTAAAACCTTTATATCCGATCGTACATACGATTGCCGCAAAGATAGTCAATAATAACACTATGCCGAATATACTCTTAAATGCAACACTTTCTCTGACTTTCTTCATAAATATGCGATCCTCCCGCTACACGTGCCCTCTCGTCCCGTAAAACCTTTCCGGGCTAAAAATATCTTCCCTCACACAGTCTATATTCAACCATTATGGCCAGGAAGAACATAACCGTACTCTCATCCTCCTGCCAGATCCTCAAACTGTGTGGCTCCGCTAAAACACGATAACCCAGACAGTTTTTCCTTGCTTCCGATACGCGCAATAAGAACCGTCTCAACAGTTCCTCTCAAGGATCGCAAAAGTAAATCATAAATATCGTTTACTCTGCTGCTTTATGATAGGTAAATGTATCCCCGTTCTGGATCAGATCCCATTTCGAGTCAGTAAAGACAACCTTGGCCGAATCCTCATCCACTGTGATCAGTCCTTTGATGGGATTCCCCGCAGCATCTGTCGCGGTAAAATGCAAACCATCTGCTGCCGGCTCCCCGACACCATCATCCAGATCCGTCAAACGGACAATGGAAATATGGATCTGATAAGTGCCGTCATCTCCCTTTGTGATCTCCAGCGCCGGACTGTTCGTGTCATCATCCAGATAAGTTCCCTCATAAACAGCGTCTGCCACAGTAGCACCCGCCATCTCCCCTGCCAGTGCAGTGATATCAAATCCATCCAGATCTGCAGCGATCACCGATAACGAATACATCATTCCTTCCTCTGCATCATACCATGAACAGACATTCACCTTATTTCCTTCCGCAATCGCCACACAGTTTTTGCCGTTGCTGACTCCGATCTTTATATCGTCCTCCAGCACCCAATCGTAATACATACCGGAAATATCCTCATATCCGCTTTCCGGTTGTTTTCTGGCGGTAAAGACGAGATCTGTCCATTCAAAAACTGCCTCTGCCAGTTTTTCGCTCTCCATGTACCGGTAGTGCACGTTCTGTGCTCCCGAAGGCAATCTGAACTCAGCCCCGGTAACCTGGATCATCTCCTCTTCCGTCATATCTCTCCATGGATTTGCTAACGATACACCTCCCTGTTCGCTCTGTCCGTTCTGCGTTTCCTCCTGTATCGTTGCTAACATCTGCTCATCCCCTGCTGCCCTGCATCCCGCAAACAGAATGCTGCATGCCAATGCTGCCGCACCGATATTCCATGATCTATATCTCTTTTTCATTCTTTCTTCCCCTTTTCTATAACAGATTGTTCTCTTTAATTACTCGTATTCTTCATTGTCGATACTGCCGCAGACAGCTGTTCCCACGATTTCATTGCCTGCGGATCCTTGATCAGCGTTCCCATATTGTCTGCTACCTGTGCATCCCGAAACAAACTGTTGTTGTGATCCCAATCCTCAAGGCATTTGTTGACCAGATCCAAAACATCTGTAAGATTACGATCAAATGCACTCTGTTCCGCCCCGGTCAGACTCTTCCACGCCATAAGCGCATTCTGCCGCAGGGAACCCAGATCTGTCGACTGGAACGAGTTTTTATAAGCAAAATAATAGGTTTCATAAGCGGCTTTTGCCGTATCGACTGAAGCCCCGCCTGCCACCTGATCATATCCCCCGATCACTCTGAAATAACCGTCCGCTAACTGCTTTGCCTGCGGTGTCAGTTCATTACCTGCCTTTTTTGAGGTTCTCTCATATTCCATATCTTTTCCGGCGTCTTCCTTCGCATCGCTCCAGAGCAGTTTATCGTTTGCATTGATCGTAAATTTTACGGAACCGTCCCTGTATTCTACGCTGGATTCTTTCACAGAGCCATTATCCGCATAGGTCACTGCAGTCTTTGTCCCATTGCCGTTATCGATCAACGCTCCATTATCGTAAACAGTGTTATAACTCCACTCAAATACTTTTGCCGCTGAATCCGGCCAGGTAACCGTACATCTGTACTGATTTCCCCGGGGCTCAATCTCTATGGTGGATCTCCCGCAAACCCAAATGCCTTCAAAAGCAGATGCCTGCGTTACGCGCCCGTTTGTCTGTTCAGCCCTCAC
>CADBNO010000084.1 GCA_902796105.1 uncultured Lachnospiraceae bacterium
ACAATCTATTGATTGATAAATTGCACAAATCCGTCTAATGAATGCCAAGCATCTTCTGTATAAATAAAGTCTGTATCTACGTAGATCAAATCATTGTTTATATCTCTCATAATTTCATCAACACTAATACTAAATCTGTCTTCAACTACACCATCACTATTAAATCTCACGAGTTCTTGTGATAATACAGAAAATATCCATATTTTATTATCAAAAACCTTGGGACATGAGAATGCATTAAAAATCCACTCATGATTTTTTTTTAATCCCGTTTCTATGAATTCACTGCTGTCTGATTCGATATTGTATACACATACCATTTCACAAGTTCCATTTAGAAAAAGAATTATCTTCCCCTTACAAAAGATCCCTGCAGAAAAAAAATCATTTAATGGCGCATTTGCTATCTCTTTTATTTTTGATAAATTTTCTCCTTTGCACATAATTGCCTTACCATCCCCAGTTAAAAATATGATATTTTTATCATATTTAAAAGCAAAAGATATATTGGCTAGATAATCTATATTCTCTTCTATTACATTATAATCATCAGGTGAAATCCAACACAGTTCTTTTCCTCTATTAAAAAGATAAATTCTAGAATTCATATTAAGAACCTGGGTTATTTTCTTTAATTCAAAAGGAACATAATTAATTTGACCATCTTCATGAAAGACGATAATATTGTCTGAGAAAAGAGGGAAGCACATTGACCTGTCACCGCAATCAGATACCGCCTGATATCTCTCTTTATCAGTATCCTTATTATCCACAATTATATCATTTATGTTTTCATTCTCATCTATTATATGCATGACATTATCCCTAGCCGGAATAACTGTTATGTTCCCCAAAATCTTCTTTACATTGTATGAAGCTCCCTTTATATTTACACCCTCATTCCAAGTGAATGTTTTCTCAACCATCTTTTTCTTCAAATCGTACTTTACTAACACATTAATATTGATTGGAACAAACCAAATATATCCATTATCTATTTCAAATTCACTACAAGTCCACAACTGCTCTTCTGCCATAGCCCTCCTCCTCAAATAAAATCAATCTCTCTACGTATCCTATGTGTTTCCAACTCTCTATAAATGTTTTGCTTATCGCATACAGCCATTACACCAAACAAATCTTCCTAATATTGAACGATTCCGTATATTGCAATCTTCTTTCCTTCACTATTTCTTCGATATATTATCTCCTGAAAGAACGGATTCTGATTACACTTTATGTATACAGGCTCAATTTTGCTGTTTTGTTCTCTATTATATCTCTTCTCTCCTAAGCTAATTTTATTTTGAGATATACTTCATCACATCATACATTCAACCGATTCTTTGTATAATCAGAGATAAAACCTTTTTGTAAAGCATATTCCCAAACAGCATTCCATTATAGTCAGGAATTAACCCCAAAGGAAAATTTACACTGCAACCTACAATTAGTAATGCCACGAGACCATGCTATAGGATCATTTAAAACAAATTCCGAAGCAATAGAATTGTAAAATCCCGAAGCATCTGCCTCTTTCCCGCGGCATTGGGGATTACACTTCCAGTAAGTAGTGTCTCAGCTTCTCCAATCACTACTATTTCAGCATATTCCTCCAATCTTTTTGAAACAAGTGCCTCTATCATAGTCGAAACCGGATAGAGCAATTCTTGATTACTAATCTTCTTTCTCATCTCTATCACGGTTTAATCCGCTTACATAACAATACTCGCATGCCATATTACATTTGCGTCCATGCACATATATCACTGTTGATTTTGATACTCCATTACCTGTCAACATTCTGTCAAAGGCCTCCTGAAGCGACAAAATCAAGGAACTCATTATAATCTCGTATATAATCACTTTCATCGTATACTTCAGACGCAAATACTAGAAGAACTGCATCTTCTGAAAAATCATACATTTCACGCCACATATTGTTTGCAACATATAAACCCTCATACGGTCTTTCTAATGCAACTACTTTTTTTTCTTTTCCATTATCAAGTCTTATCTTACAGCTTCCGTGAATGCACACTAATATCTGTTGCAAATTTTTGTGTGCATGATTTCCTCTTACCACATCAGCACGGGTATCATACATATAATAAACTCTTTTAATTTGAAACGGAATATCATTAAACTCCTCGAGAGCAATCAATTGTCCTCTCTCATCTCCATGTGGTTGAAATGTATACTTTATTGTATGCATAATATATCCTCCATTGGTCGATAGTTTTATATATTATTCTTCAATAATCTAAGATATTTTTTATATAGACTATAACCACTGAAAAGTGCTTAATCAGTTTTATCCCCTCGCTAAATACCACTTTCCTTCAGTAATGGTTGTAGAACAAAAAGTAATATTATCTTATTCCACAAATCCATCAATACCACAAGAAATTGCCGTTCATATGGTCTTCGTAGATATGTATGTTTCCAAGGTTCTAATCCATCCCATTCCTTTGCAATCGCTCTGATCCGATCCATATCTGGGATGTTGCCCAATGTATAAACCGGCATGATAGCCGCCACTCTGCGCCCTGTTTCCTTATGGATCAAGCGCTCTCCCTGCCACTCCGTCTTTTCTTCCAACTCTCTCTCCAGCTGCGCAGCATCTATCGTCCATGTATCCGGTTCGATATCCATGAACCATGGCATCGCTCCGCAATGTGCCACCGCATTTGCCGTCGCAATGAATGTAAAGGACGGTATGATGACAAGATCATCTCTTTCCACGCCGTATCCGGTAAGCACCAAATGCAGCCCTGTCGTCCCTGATGATGTTGCGACTCCATACCTTGTGCCTGCCAATTCTGCCGTCAAGGCTTCCAATCGCTCTACAAAGGGTCCCACAGAGGACACAAAAGTAGTGTCAATGCACTGATTCAGATATTCTCTTTCCCTACCGTTTAAGTTTGGTACCGCTAGTGGAATCATCCCTTGCTCCTTTTTTAACCCAATTGTCTTCTTCCACATTTCTATTTGAGTTTAATAAAAGCTACGGCATTTCTGCAATAGCTTTAATCATTCCCATCCATCGCTTCCATGCATATGAAAAGAACCTATTATCTATATCGGCATTTATAAAATAAATCTTTAACCCATACTCTCCCACGCCTATCTGTCATTGCTCACACAATCGCCTCGATCATGATCGGCTTCGTTCCTTTGATCCGGTTCACCAGAGCATTATTCTCGCCGTAATACGCATCACTCTTCTCCACCGCGCGATCCTCATCCAGTGATAGATCATATATTCCCCACGCTTCCTCTCGGTACCTGCTTACAATCCTGTCATAGCGCTCCAGCATATTCTCTGACACCAGCCTAAGCGCCTCCCTGATCTGTCTCTGCGGTCTCCACCACAGCGTGATCCGATCCTTATTGTCCTTAAAAGTCTGCAGCACTTCTTCCAGCTTATCCAATGCTGCTTCCTCATATTCCGTATAGAGCGGGATTCCGTCCTCAAATAAAACAACCTTTTTATCCGCTAACAATTCCTTCCAGTTCTCCGGATAAATGTTTTCATTCTCAGAGGTATCCACCCAGTCAGGGTTCATACTCTTTTCTTTCTCTTTGACAATCTTGCGCAGCTCTCTGAGCTGTCTGGCATAGAAGGGATATTCATGTCCCCCCCAGTTTTTCACAGGCACCATATAATTGCCGTAGATAGTGTGCAGAATCTCTTCATAGCCGCAGGGGATCGGCAGCATGATCTGTTCGAAATCAGCGCTGTAAACCTCGGCGAAGCATTCTTTTCTGTGTTTCTTGTGCCACTTGGAGTAATCCATATAGTCTACAATGTAGTCCGCGTCCTCTTCCCCATAGAGCATGGCGATATAATTGCCGCATTTCCAGAAGTCGGAGGCCACCATGCGCCAGTCTCCATCCTCGAAATACTGCATATTGAACCGGAACGGACAGAAATTCTCCAGATACTCCTTGGCTTCCATCAGTTCGTTGAACGCCAGCTTTAATTCTTCTTCATTATATTTTTCGTATTTGATACCGGTAGCCAATGCGGATCCTCTGGATACCAATTCCAAAAGTCCCAAAACGACTTCTTCTTCCCCCGGATTTCGCGGCAGGTAGTCCAGCGGAAAAATATCCACTGCCACAGTAAAGGGGCAGCCGTGATACTCCTCTAACCATTCCTTGCGGATACTGATGCCGTTTCCGTTATTGACACAGGTATGGAACTGATTATAGCCGTCTTTCGAGAAACAGCTTTGCAGCATATATCCTTCCGGAAGCTCCTTGGGCAATACCTCCATCAGTGTATTATAACCATCGCGAAGTACCCAGATATCCATATCGTCATCCCAGGGCACAAATCCTTCATGCCGGATAGCGCCGAGAAGTGTGCCATATGCAGCATACCATTGAATATTATGGCGCTCGCAAACTTCAGAGATGTGTGCCAACACCTCCATATCTGCCGCCCACATAGTCTTCATAGTGGCATCGACAAAAAATCCGTCGCGAATCTGTGGTTTGAAAAAGTCCTCCGGGAACTCCAGCATGTTTTACCTCCCATATGCTCCGCTGTCTATCATATTTTCCGGCACAATCTACGCATATATAAAACTGTTATTATTATACCTTTTTTCTTTACAAATGTCTATTATTTTCACTAAATATCACCTGATTGTCTACACAATGAAAAGAAAATATCTCCGGGCACCACAAGAGGGACAGGCTAAGCACCTGTCCCTCTTCAACATTCTCTTTATCCGTTTTCTATCCAATTTATCCGAGCAAGGACATAACGCCCTGATTAGACTGATTGGCCTGTGCCAACATGGACTGACCTGCCTGTGCCAGAATATTGTTATTGGAGAATCGAACCATCTCCGTTGCCATATCAGTATCACGGATAGCAGATTCAGCGGCGGTGGTGTTCTCTACGACATTATCCAGATTATTGATCGTATGCTCCAGCCTGTTCTGTACGGAACCGAGATCGGATCTCTGCTGGTTCACCTTCGCAATGGCTGCTTTTACCGTCGTATTCAACGCACCTGCCGTAGTTGCGGAAGTAACGCTGCCTGTCAAACCGATACCGGAACAGTTCATCGCTTCAATCTTCAAGGTAATATGCTGATTTGCCTCTGCGCCAACCTGCAGATCCACATTAGAGCAGGAACCGGTAAGCAGATTTTTCTCATTAAAGGTCGTGGTAGATGCAACACGGTCGATCTCGCTCATCAGCTGCTTCACTTCGCTGTTGATATAACTGCGATCGCTGGATGTCAAAGTTCCGTTCTCACCCTTTACAGCCAGCTCATTGATTCTCTGTAACATATCATGCACTTCGTTCAGTGCACCCTCTGCCGTCTGCACCATGGAAATACCGTCCTGTGCATTAGCGGAAGCCTGTGTCAGACCTCTCACCTGACGTCTCATCTTCTCAGACATTGCCAGACCAGCTGCATCATCTGCCGCACGGTTTACTTTATACCCGGAAGACAACTTCTCCGTGGAAGACGCCTGTGCCTTCGTAGTAAGTCCCAGCATTCTGTTAGAATTCATTGCGGTCATGTTGTGTTGTACTACCATATTCTTTTCCTCCTTGAATAAACATCCATCTTTTCCTTGATGAGTATGTGTGATTGTCTACTGCTCCGCTCAAAGACACATCCATGTTTTCAATGAGGTTTCGTAAACTTGTTTTGTTTTAACTGATAAATATATCGGATGTCTTTTCCAATACTTTAGAGGAAATTTATTTTTTATGTAAAAATTTTCATTCATCCTCATGAACAGCAGATCCGGTCATACAGATCCCGCAGTTCATGATGCACATCCGATCCCGGCAGCAACAGATCCGGTCTTGCTTTCAAGCTCTGCTCCAGTAATGCTTTCGCCTCTTTGATCTGATCCTCTGCAATCAATTTCCGCAGCATCTCTTTCAGCTCCTTTGTCTCTGCTTTCTCTGCAGATACACCCACAGACACCTCCCGCAGTTTCAGCCGATTTGCCATGGCAAAGACATAGAACATCTGCTCCGACAAGAATCCGTATACGCGCTTATGATAGTTGTCATATCCGCTGACGTCAATCTCCTCACCTGCTTCTACGAAGATCGTAAACAGCCACTCTGCGTAGGCGCTCAGGATTTTCCTGCTCGTCACCACCAGATTTCCATAGTAAAAGACGGTGCCGTTCATCGCTTTTTCGAAAGCCTCCTCATATTCCGGATACAGGCGGCTCAGCGCTCTGCCTACCGCTTCCAGATCGTGGAGATTGTGTGCCTGTCCAAACTGTTGACGGTAGGTACAGCCACCTTCACACTGCATGTGTTTCGGAACGATCGCATCATATTCTCTCAGATAAGCCAGATAAGTATCCTGATTCATTGCCTGCATCGTTTCGTCAATAAAATACCGGCGATAATGACACAAGCCCACATAATCTACATCCCGCACGTTCTGCCAGATCCAATACAGTCCGGTCAACTCTCCGTACAAGAAATTCAGATCGGAGATGTTTTCGCCGGTATGATCGCCCAGATAGCCCAGATCCGGCTTACCGCTTCTGCCCACCTGCAGCGGTACATAAATCGGCTCCTGCGGCGGATCAAAGGGCACATGCGTTGCCACAAAAATGCGCAGCGTATCCGTCTTTTGCAGTAGAGATTCAGACAACCGGATCAATTGCTTTGCTCTCGCACTCCAGGAAAACTCTGCCCTCGCCTTTTCAAAACCCTTTTGAGCAATCGTCTCTCTTTTCTCATCATCCCGCAGCAAAGAGAACACTTTCCGGGGAAGCCGGTCCAGCGTTTGCAAGGAATACAGCACGATATCTTCTCCATCTGTTGTATGTTCCTGCAGATAAGTCGTCTCATCCGAGAGACACACTGCCCCGGAAAGCATGATATTGGCTATACGCTCCGTCATACCGGCTTTATACCAGCTCATGACATTCAATCCGATTTTTGCCTTTTGAAACTCCATGGCAGACTCCGCCATGGAGACCTCCGGATGAATGATGAGTCGATCTGCGTATACCGGATTCCGCCCCTGTAAAATCTTCCATTCCTCTCCGTATACCTGCACCGTCACGCCTGCATCCAATAATGTGGAAAGTACTTTATTTCGGAAATAGCCGATCACTGTCCGACAGGCAGGCTTAAGCTCCTGCATCCTCGCTACAAAAGCCTCATCCGCAGCTTTTGGCATTGCCGGGTCCCATTCCATCAGGCCCTGTTCAAAGGTTAGCTCCGAATGTGTAACCATATAGTCATAAAAGCTTTTCTGTTCTCTCGTCAGCTCCTCTACCGCATCCGGAAAATAACGCCCCATAAACAGAACATCATACGGTCTCCCGGACGCCTTGTAAGACATATCCGCCTCCGCCGGATCCATTCCGCCGGGTGGAAATTGTATCGCATTGGGTGTATGGTAATAAGTCCGGATCAATTCCGCATGATCCGCATCCTGGCATAGCACATAATGATCCTCCGGCAGATTCCGCAATATACCGGTAAACCGCAGCGGGTTGTCAAACCAGAATTGGAACTTGGGACCATGCAGTTTTCGAAAAAAATCAATTTCCAATGCCGCTGCCTGAAATCCGACCACACCTTTGCAGACCGCGCCTTGCAGGGCATCGTAATCCGTATCCTCCGCACCGATCTCTATCACTGCCTGATCCTGCGCAGCTAACGCCTCCGTCAGATCATCGGCAAACTGTTGCAGTACACCGCCGCAGGTATCATCTCCCCGCAATATGACAAATGGTGCTGTATACCCTGCAATTCTTTCATATTCCTGCACGTTAGACACAAAAAAATGCATGTATTGTTGAAACAGTTCCAAAAGGGATTTTCCCTGAAGGAACACACATAACTCCCCAAAGACTGCATCTGTCTTCCCCCGCTTGTGCAGCGTCTGCAAATGATACCGCATCAAATAAGCGTATGTGTGCGCCATTTCATCTGCCGATACTTTGACGTTGTCATCCGGTTTTCTTTCGGATTGTGCCGTTGCCGATTCTGCCGGAATCAGCAAACCGCGTCCCGCGTCCAGCAATAACCGTACACAGAATTCCAAAAGTGCTCCTGCCCCCAGCTGTTCATTGAGCCAGCCACAGACTCTCACCATACGCAGAGGGAAGATAACTCCGCAAAGCCGTTCCATATCCAGTGCAAAAGCCTGGTCGCAATCGATATCACTGACTTCTGAAATCCCTGTAAAAAGCAGTCCCACACCGTTGATATTATTTCTTGTGCTGTTCTGCAATAGAACTTTATACTCTTCGCAGTCATAACCATCCTGTAAAAGTATGCGATATATCATTTGACCTGTCTGATAGGTATATTGTTTCATAGATTGTTCTCCGGGAAAAAATATATTAAAAGAAAACACCAAAAAAATCAAAAAAGAAAGGACTGGTCGAAACCAATCCTTCCTTTGGTAGTTAGCTAATGAATTCTCTGAATTAGCCGAGCAGAGAAAGAACGCCCTGATTGGACTGGTTAGCCTGTGCCAACATCGACTGTCCTGCCTGAGCAAGGATGTTGTTGTTGGAGAACTTAACCATCTCTGTAGCCATATCCGTATCACGGATAGCGGACTCAGCGCTCGTGGTATTCTCTACTACGTTGTCCAGATTGTTGATCGTGTGCTCAAGTCTGTTCTGAACAGAACCGAGGTCGGATCTCTGCTGGTTTACTTTAGCAATAGCAGCCTTAACACTGGTATTCAAAGCGCCTGCTGTTGTAGCGGAAGTAACGCTACCAGTCAGTCCAATACCAGAACAGCTCATCTTCTCAATCTTCAGAGCGATATGCTGATTGGTCTCAGCACCAACCTGCAGATCTACATTAGAGCAGGAACCTGTAAGCAGATTCTTCTCGTTGAAGGTCGTGGTGGATGCAACGCGGTCAATCTCGCTCATCAGCTGTTTAACTTCGCTGTTGATGTAGCTACGATCGCTGGATGTCAAAGTGCCGTTCTCACCCTTAACTGCCAGCTCGTTGATACGCTGAAGCATATCATGAACTTCGTTCAGAGCGCCTTCTGCTGTCTGCACCATGGAGATACCATCCTGTGCGTTAGCGGAAGCCTGAGTTAAGCCTCTAACCTGACGTCTCATCTTCTCGGACATAGCCAGACCGGAAGCATCATCTGCTGCGCGGTTTACTTTGTAACCGGATGACAGTTTCTCAGTGGACTTAGCCTGTGCTGCACTTGTCAAACCAAGCATTCTGTTAGAGTTCATAGCGGTCATGTTGTGTTGTACTACCATAATTTTTCCTCCTTGAATTAAAAGACCTCTTCCTTGAGGCCAGTTTGTTTGTTGTTTTGCCCTTTCACGGTTCGCACAAGCCGCTACTCCTGCAAAGTTACAGTAACCTTTCACCATTGTGCGGATGGCTTCCGGTTGCTTACATTGAATATATCGGATGCTTTTTCCAAAACTTTATAGGAAAATGTATTATTTTCTGAAAGTTTTGTGGCTTCATCCTTAAAAGTATTATACCAGTAATCAATCGTTCTTTCAAGCACTAAATTTGGCTATTAGCGTACTTTTCACTACTACATCTTGTTTCTGTCACACATCTCCTGACATGCATCAGCTACTGCTTATCATCCATAATACGGGAAGATGAATAGTACGCGGCGCCACTCATATTGCGATAGTAGTCATAGGCCGCCTTGGAGCTCTGGCGGTTCTGCCGGATCCCTCTTCTGGCCTTCACGAAATATTCCTCCACCAGCTTTTTATTCCGCGCCTCCTGCGCCTGAATAGATACACTGAGCTCTGTCACCTTCGCGATCTGCTCTTGAAGTTGCCTGATCTGTGCAGCATACTGTGCCTTGTTGTCTTTTAACGTTTCCGCCAAACGATCATAAAGCGCCTCAAATCCATCGTCCAGACGCGCCATTTCATCAATCAATGCATCCTTCTCATCAAAAGCTTTGTCAAATGCCTCCAAATCTGCTTCATCTCCGTCAAACGCTTTTGCTTGTTTTTCGTTCAGTTCCCCGATTTGCCGAAGAACCTGGATCTTCTGATCCAGGCTCTCGGATAAAATATTCAGCTGTTTTTCCACTATGATGTTCCCTTCTCTTTGCTGACGCGCATGACCTCTTTCCAGTTGTCACGCACAGAGTGAAGATGTGTGTTGACCTCCTCTAAGATATCTTTATCTTTCTTGATATTGGCCTCCACTAATCTGCCTGACAGATAAGAATATATATTCTCAAAGTCCTGTGCCACCGCATATTTCATATCCAGAGTTTGCCGCAGATAATCAATGATCTTCTGCACCTTCACAATGTTTATGTGCGATTTTTGAATATCGTTCTCTTCTATCGCAACAATAGCGATATTGCAAAACTTGATAGCGCCCTCATAGAGCATCAGCGTCAGTTCTGCGGGGCTCGCCGTCATAATTTTGTTATTCTGATATTGCGCATATGGGTTTTGCACCGCCATATCATGAACCTCCTCCTATAAGCCCGGATAAGGCATTTGTCTTGCTCTGCATCTTCGCCATGGCAGATTCCATCTTGGCAAATTTCTTATACCACTTATCCTCATAATCATTCAGCTTTTGTTCCATCTCGGAAATCTTGGATGTATAGCTGGTATAATCTGCCGTCATCTTCTTATCGTCATAAAAACTGCCAAAGCT
>CADBNO010000085.1 GCA_902796105.1 uncultured Lachnospiraceae bacterium
CCCTGGATCAGATTCGCCACCTGACCACGCACCTGATCTCTTACGTCCACCGGACATTCATCAATAATACGGTCGATCGTCTGCGCTGCACTGGCTGTATGCAACGTTGCAAATACAAGATGCCCTGTCTCCGCAGCCGTCAATGCCAGGGAGATCGTCTCAAAGTCTCTCATCTCTCCGATCAGGATAACATCCGGATCTTCACGAAGCACGCTCTTCAGCGCCGCGCGGAAGGAAGGAACGTCTCTTCCCAGCTCTCTCTGATGGATGATCGCTTTTCTGCGCTCATAACGATACTCGATAGGGTCCTCAATTGTCACGATATGGCAGGCTCTGCGCTTGTTGATCTCATCGATCATAGCAGCCAGTGTCGTTGTCTTACCGCTTCCGGTAGCACCGGTCACCAATACCAGACCTTTTCTCTTTGCTGCCAGTTCACTCAGGATCGGAGGCATCTCCAGATCCTCAAGAGACGGAACCGATGTGTTCAGCAAACGGATCGCTGCAGCGGCTCTGCCGTTTTGATGGAAAACATTTACACGCTGCACAGAACCGTCAGCCGTCTCAAAACTAAAGTCAAGGTCCTTACCCTCCGTGCTGAACTGGCGCTCCTGCTCTGCCGTAAGAAAAGAGTGGATCAGACGATTTACCCCAACGTCATCTCTCTCTCCATATTTCACAAGTTCTCCGTTGATACGGATCATGGTGATATCCCCTACAGTAAGGTGAATATCAGATGCCATCAACCGTCTTGCCCCATTAATCCATTCTTCAATATCCATCGCGTCCATCCTTTCCGCCGTAGACTATTTAGTAGACTATTTAATCTTAAACTGAATACCACTTACAGAGAGATATACATCACTTGATTCATTCGCAATACGCTGATTGACCATACCCAATACATTTCGTTTTATCAATAACAAAGGATCGGACGGCAGATTGGAAAAACCGGTCTCCACCGTGATGATAACCACATCTCCTTCGATCAGCCGCGCCTCTGTGTGCAAATTCATCACATCTTCTATAATACGCTTCTCGATGGCCTTCTCCATTTCCCAATCCAGATCTTCAATGTTCGGGCACATTTCCTCGATCACTACATCTACATAAAGATCCAGACTGTCAAACACCATAAATTTGTGCCTATCGCACAGAGAACTCGGCTCAGAGGTAACATCCTCTTGGATATCCCACTCTACCAGATTCTTCTTGTTGCTGTACTCAATTCGATGTCTCGTATCTTCATCCAGTTTCTTGGGACAGATGTAAAGTACATTGTCGCAAGCTGCGAACTGTGACACAGCCCATCTTGATTTTCCGCTGGCACCGCCGCCAGTCAGAAGAATAGTCCTTGCCATACTGCCTTCTCCTTTCGAAATACTCCCAGATATTTCTAATTTACCATCATTTAATTCTCTTGTAAACAAAAAACTATGTTATTATTTTCACGCAACAGTTCAGCCATACAAAGAAATGTGCACAAAAAGACTGCTTGCAGGCTTTTTTGTGCATTTCTTTGTATGAACTGAGCGCCAATCTATGAGCAAAACGCGGCTGCAACGCAGCCGCAAAAGTGCGCAGCACGTGTTTTGCGAATGGCGCGGGCTGAACTGCCGGCGTGGGCGCGGCTGCCCCCCCCCTCAGCGCCCGGTGCACCTTACATTTCGATACGTCCACAATAAATACAGATTCCCTGCAACCGCCGTGATCACCCATGAGCAAACAAACAACAGATACAGAGACATGGTAGTCCGAAAATAGGCAAATACTGTGTAAATCCACGTCACCCGGAACACACATGCACCAAAGATCACGATCACCATAGGCACAAAGCTTTTCCCCAGGCTCCTTGCCGCTGCAATGGAGCAATCCATAAAGGCAGAAACACAATAGGAAAGTCCCATAATCGTAAGTCTCTCCATCCCGGCCGCCATTACTGCTTCCTCCGCCGTGAAAAGTCCAAGGAAATGCCGCCCTGCAGTCACCAGTCCTAAACCTAATACTAATCCACAGGCAAAGGCATAAAACATGCTGATAAAATAACTTCTCTCCACCCGCTTCCACTTCTTCGCCCCATAATTCTGTCCCATAAAGCTTCCACAAGCCGTATAGAATGCCGCCATCATATCATAGACAAGATTGTCTGCGTTGGCAGCCGCCGCATTTCCCGCCACCACCGTGGCATCAAAGGAATTCACGCCCATCTGTACAAACAGGTTAGCCAGATAAAATATACCGTTCTGTAAGCCGGATGGCACACCAAGCTGCAAGAGCCGCACAGCCTTGTCTCTGCTCATCCGTACTTTATCCCGCTTCAATCCGTAAATCTCCCCGCACCCAAACAAATGCCGCAGGATCAGAATCGCACTTGTATACTGTGAAAGGATGCTGGCAACCGCCACTCCCTCCACATCCATATGACACGCGATCACAAAGAACAGATTCAGGATCACGTTCATCACACCCGATACAGACAGATACAGCAGCGGTCTCTTCGTATCTCCTGCCGCACTTAGCACCGCATTTCCAAAATTATAGACTGCCAACGCAGGCAGTCCCAGCAGATAAATGTGCAGATACCTAGCCGCCCCCTGGATCAGCTCTGCCTTCGTACGCAGGAGTACCAGCACCGTCCCGGTCGATCCCACTCCGACCAGCATCAGGAATATCCCTGCGATACCGCTGATGATCAGCGCTGTATGTACCGTTTCTTCTGTATCTTTCACATGTTTCGCGCCAACCGTCAGCGCCACCAATACATTAATCCCGCTGGACAGCCCGATCAGTAGTCCGGTATACAGAGCCACCAGCGTCGTGGTAGACCCTACCGCCCCCAGCGCCATCGGTCCGGCAAACCGTCCCACCACCGCCACGTCTGCCATATTGAACAATACCTGCAGCATGTTCGACGCCATGAGTGGCAGGCTGAAAAACAGGATCTGCACCGGGAGATTTCCGTTGGTGAGATCATTTGTATTTCTGCCTGCCACCTTATGCTGTTGTATTTTATTTTGGGTCAAAAGTCGCTCCAATCTCTCATCTGTCATATCCCTGTTCCTCCATTTTTTTATCTGTTTCCTGCCCCCAAAAAGCCTGTGCCTTACCGTGCCCTCCGGCACCTTCAGGATGCCCGCGATCTCCTTTGTGGAAAGTTGTGAAATTGCCAAAATCAACATTATCCACTGCCTTATATCTTATCCTCCTTCGCAGATAATCATAAAAAACGCCACACCTTTATCTGCTGTGACCTGACGATAAAGATATGACGTATCTCCTGCCCCGGTGAACAGGCGTCTATTTATGAAATTTATTTTGCCAATCCTTCCCACCAGTTCTTCAGGTCAAAGCACCTCACATTGGTCCACATGCGGTTGATCCGCTCATTTCCCTCCGCATCAAAGTACGCCATGATCACGCTTCTGTCCATGACCTCAGCCGTCGGATATTGAGCGAACAGCTGTCTTCTGGTCTGATCCTCGCTGGTCACGATCACTGCATCCTCATTGTCAAAGAAATAGCAGATGTCATATTCCACCATATCCTCCTCATCCATCTCCTCCGGATCCGCCTCATAGCACCAGTTCACATAGTCCAGCACCTTCTCGCTGTCCCCGCCCGCGATAACAGAGGTATAACCAATATACATCATATTCCGCACCGCATTCTCCGGCATGGAAAGGTAATTCACAAAAGCCTCCGCCGCCTGCTTTTTCTCCGGTGCCTCCGAGATGCCATCCTTTAACATCACCCAACCGTCAAACCACAGGTTCGTGGATTCCTCTGGCGTAGAATAACAAAGCTCCACACCATCCTCTTCCGCCTGATCCATGGTGTAGACCGCATCCCCGGACCACTGCTGGTTCGCCAGCACCTTGCCGGTCACCATGTCCGCCTTACCGCTGTCCGTCTCAAAGGAATACACATTTCTCTTGATCGCACTCAAAATATCCTCAACCGCGTCCACCGTCACCGCATCCGTAGCGTTCAGCTTATTATACATATCCCTTGCATAGGTATCGCTCTGCCTGAATGTCTCCGCAGTGATATCATCATACTGATAAATACTCACTCCTGCAAAAAAGGCGTCCCGCACACTGTCCTTTATGGTGATCTGCTTTGCGTACTTCTCATTTAAGAGAAGTTTCCATGTAGAGGCTTCCTCCTCCGTCACCTCTTCAGGGTTATATACGATTCCCAGAGTTCCCCACATATATCCGGCAGCATAGGTGCTCAAAACCTCTCCGCCAATTGCCAGCTCATCATACACACCCGCAATATAAGGCGACACCCCACGCACATAATAATTCTCCGGGATATCTGCGTCATAAAACGCCTCCGAATACGGCTCCAGCATCCCCTCCGTCATCATCTTCATGATCATGTACTCCGACGGACACGCCAGATCATACACATCCCCGATCGTAATCTGATTATAAAGCTCCTCGTTGGTGCCAAAGGTGGAATACTCGACCCTGACCTTTTGCCCGTAGGTCTCATAATACCACTCCTCGAAGTCTTCCACCAGGCTGCTCTCCGGACACAAAATCGTACCGTCCGAAAATTCGACTGCATCCTCCTCGTCCCAGTCGCCCTCATCCATGTACTCTTCCCAGTTAGCCACCCGGAGCACGATCTCGTCATCCTTCGCAGCGCCACAGCCGGACAATAACGGCAGCGAACCTAACAGCAATCCACCGGTCAGCACACCGAGCATAGCATATCTATTTATCTCATGTCTTGATTTTCTCAACCCTGTACTCCTTTTGATATAAAAATTTTGTCACCTCTGCAGCTCCTGCTTCTCCGTGCCGCCCTTCGCCCGGTTTGCGCCTACGACCACCAGCACCACTACCAAAAAGATAATGGTGGACAGTGCCCACAATGCTGTCTTGATCTGCGTCTGAGAACCCTTAGTGGCATTCACCACATACGTACTGATCGTGTCAAAGGTAGCAGGCTTTGTATAAGTCGCCACAAAATAATCATCCAAAGACAACGTGATCGCCGTCATAAATCCCGACGTGATCCCCGGCACAATCTGGGGAATTGTCACCCGCCAAAGCGCTTTCGCCGGCGTGCACCCCAGATCCAGCGCCGCCTCATAGATCTGGTGATCCATCTGTTTCAAACGCGGCAGCACCGA
>CADBNO010000086.1 GCA_902796105.1 uncultured Lachnospiraceae bacterium
CATGTGGGCTGGTATTACGAGCCGGTGGACAGCGGAAAAGCAATCTGGATGCGGCCATACGCCAATAAAAATATAGATGTATACATGATCTCTTATGTGGCTCCTGTGTATGTGGGTGGTGAACTGTTCGGCGTGGTCGGCATGGATATTGATATGTCCGCAATCTACAGGGTGGTGGATTCGGTGAATTATGCCAAAGGTTTCGGCTTTTTGTTGGGGGAGGACGGAACCCTCCTGTACCACAGAGATTATCCGGAAGGATTGAAGGCGTCCCTTTTTGATGAGGAGTTTAAGGAAGCGGCACAGTACTTTGCCCCGGAAAAAGCAACCGGAACGGAAGTATACCGGTATATTTGGAAAGAGGAAAAGCACCGGCTGATCGCAAAACAGCTGCAGAACAATATGGTATTTGCCATTTCTGTGCCGGAAGCAGAGATCATGAAGACGCGGACAGATATGTGGCGGAATATGTTCATGGTTCTTGTGCTGGTTGTGCTCGCTGTGCTGATCGTGATCCGTGTTGTTATGTTAAAGATTGTGGAGCCGATCCGGGAATTGACGCAGGCTGCTACCAGGATTGCAAAGGGCGAGATGAATGTTCCGATCCGCTATAAGTCGGGAGATGAGATTGGTGAACTGGCGGGAAGTATCCGACTGATGGCAAAGGAAATCCGGGAGTACATTGCCTATATTCACGCCCAGGCTTACATTGACGGTATGACCGGAGTGGGTAACAAAACCGCATACATGGACGTGATGAAGCAGCTTGATCGCAAAATGAAAGAGGGGCTGGCGGAATTTACAGTGGTGGTTTTTGATGTGAACGGACTAAAGACCATCAATGACAATCTGGGGCATGAGTGCGGTGACAGGATCATTGCAGGTGCTGCAAATGCACTGAAAAAAACCTTTGGTGCAGAGCACACCTATCGGATCGGCGGAGATGAATTTATTGTGGTGCTGGAAAATGCGGCAGATGTGAATCTGGAGGAGTGCTATCGGGATTTTGACCAGGCTGTTGCAAAAGAAAATGAAGCAATTGACGGAGAAAAGCTGGTGGCAGAGGATGCTCCAGTGAAGCTTTTGCTGGCGGTATCCAAGGGAGCCTCCGCCTTTCTGCCGGAACAGGATAAGGAGTATAAGGAAGTGTTCAAGCGCGCAGATGAAGAGATGTACCGGGATAAGGAACGGTTCTATCAGGGAAAGAATGACAGGCTCAGGCGATAGGCAAATTTTCAAAATTTACGTGCCCGTTACAGATGAGCAGAGGTCGAGCGACTTTCCTTCGAAGGTGAATTAGGACACCGGACTCCAATGACAGTATTTCACACAAAGTGCCATGATATATGATGAGATAGAATGACACAATGGAACGCCAAGGGAGAAAACAAGGAATATGGAGCAAATCAGTTAAGATCAGTTTTGAGAAAACGAACCGCTTATCTTGTAGAGAAAACAGGATGGGCGGTTTTTTAGCTATTTTGTGAGGGTTTTGAAGGTGGAAAAAGATGTTTGGGATAAAAGGAAAAATAAATACTGCCTTTTGCTATGCGACGGTGGTGGAAGATGAGGCGATAGAACAGATTCGCCGTATGTGTGACTATGAGTTTACGGCGGATTCCAAGATCCGTATCATGCCGGATGTACACGCCGGTAAGGGCTGCACCATCGGGACTACAATGACAGTGGTTGACAAGGCGGTGCCGAATATCGTGGGCGTGGATATCGGGTGCGGAATGTACACTGTGGAGCTTGGCAAGGGGGCGATTGATTTTGAGAAATTTGATGAGGCGGCACATTATGTGCCATCCGGCATGCATATCTGGGAGGGCAGACAGGAGCGGTTTGACCTGACAGAACTTCGCTGCTATAGAAACCTCAAGAATACCAAGTGGCTGGAGCGAAGCCTGGGAACCTTGGGCGGCGGAAACCACTTCATAGAGATCGATGAGGCGGCGGACGGCACCAAATATTTGGTCATTCACAGCGGCAGCCGTAATCTGGGCAAACAGGTGGCAGAGCTTTACCAGCAGCTTGCCATTGATCTGCGAAAGGGGATCGGTGAGTACCTGGAGGCCAGAGAGGAGATTATCCGTACCTACAAAGAGCAGGGACGCAGAGCTGAGATTCAGGAGGCATTACAGAAATTGAAATGGGATAAGGAGAATCTGGAGCCGAATATCCCTGCTGATCTGTGCTACCTGAGTGGGAAATATTTAGAGGATTATCTGCATGATGTGGAGATCTGCCAGCGTTTTGCCCGTAGAAACAGGGAAAAAATGGCAGAAGTGCTCTTAGAGCGCACCGGGATGAGTGGAAGCAATGCCTTCCACACGATCCATAATTACATTGATACCGATGAGATGATCTTGCGCAAAGGCGCTATTGCTGCCCATGCGGGAGAGAAGGTGCTGATCCCGATTAATATGCGGGACGGAAGCGTTCTCGCAGTAGGCAAGGGCAATCCGGATTGGAACTATTCAGCGCCTCACGGCGCAGGCCGGCTGATGTCCCGCACCAAGGCGAAGAATACACTCACTTTGGAGGAATATCAGGAAACGATGAAGGGAGTCTACACGACTTCCGTGAACGAGAACACATTAGACGAGGCACCGATGGCATATAAATCTCTGGAGGACATCATAAATGTCATCAGAGAGTCTGTAGATGTCATCGACATTATGAAACCCGTCTACAACTTTAAGGCATCCGATTAACGTGGGGGAGGCATATGTGCCGCTTTTGTCGCAACTGTGAGACAACGGTCACCCTCTTGCGCGGGTCGGTGACCGGAACAGGAGGAGAATTATGATGCATAACATTCCTATCATCAATCTGACCGCTACGGGTCAGAACATCATCGCACTGCGCAAGAATTAAAAGAACTTCAAGCAGATAGAGAAGCGGGAAGAATATAAAAATGTCTTATGAAAATAAGCTATATGTATAGAGAGGAACATCATTATGGCACAGATTGATCGGTTAAAAGAAGTGGTGGAGAAACTGCGGGCGGAGGATGGATGTCCATGGGATCGTGCACAGACTCACAGCAGCCTGAAGGCTGCCTGCGTGGAGGAGGCAGTGGAGGTTGTCTCCGGCATTAATATTTTAGAGCAGACCGGAGATGCAGATAATCTGAAAGAGGAGCTGGGAGATCTGCTCTTACAGGTGATGTTCCACGCGGTGATGGCGGAGGAGGAAGGGCTTTTTACTTTTGAGGATGTGGCAAAGAACATATCCGATAAGATGGTGCGCAGACATCCCCATGTATTCTCTGGCGTGACCTTTGCCTCCGAGGAAGAACGGCACGCGTCCTGGGAGGCTATCATCTTAACTTCCAGTAGAAGTTGACACTCAAACGACAATAAATGCTCAAAACGGGCAGAAAATCAGTGAATTTTCTTGATTTTCTGC